>JAGQOI010000013.1 GCA_020427625.1 Phycisphaerales bacterium
CGGGATCACGCATGTCGAGATCGCACGTCTCCAGCGTCGGGCGCGGCGTCGTGATCGACCGCATCCCCCGACGCGCGTACCGCTCGCTCACGTTCCCGCGATCCACCGCCTCGCCGAACTTGTCGACGGGAATGAACCAGATCTTGTCGTAGGCGCCGAGCGTGAAGTTGTACCACCGCGGCAGCGACTCGCGCGAGAACAGGTAGACCTGGCGCTCGACGCTGAAGGGCATGATCGCCTCCGGCGCCAGTGACGGATGCGCACCGCCCATCCCGTTCGGATGACCGTCGACCTCGGGATGGCCGCGGTACATCGGATTGCGGGAGAACTTCACGTGTCGTTCGCGCTGGTAGTCGTCGAGCCGGTACGGACCCGTGCCCATGACCCGCCAGCGCATCACGCGGCGGTTGTGCAGGACGTCGTCCGGACCGATCGTGCCGGCCGCCCGGGCCTTCGCCGTCGGCACGTCGACCGCGTAGTGCCGGTAGTACTCGACCGGCATCGGCGACGTGCAGGCGTGGATGAGCATGTAGATGAACTGCGGGAACGGCCGCTCGAGACGGATCTCCAGCGTGAGGTCGTCGAGCGCCCGCACGCCGGCGAGGTCGAGGTCGTCGTAACACCACGACTGCGGATCGCGCGACTCGGTCTCCGCCCGGAATGCCGCGGCACCGGCGACCTTGTCCTGCATCACCGACGCGTACAGGTTGGACGCGTTGTGAAAATCGGCGAGGCGCTTGAAGGCGAAGACGAAATCCTCGGCCCGGACGTGGCGCGGCACATCGCGCCAGGGCTCGATCCAGGTGCCGTCGGACCAGCGGGCCGGATACCGCACGTTCGGGCGCAGCCGGATCGTGTAGGTCAGCCCGTCGTCGGACACCTCGGGCATCGCGGCGGCGAGGGCGGGCACGATGCCGAAGTTCGGGTCGAACCCGTCGTACTCGTACAGCGCCTCGACGCACTGCTCGACCATCTTGCTCGACACGGTGTCGTAGGCCTTGCACGGGTCGAAGGTCTGGATGGTGTTCCAGTACGCCTCGTAATAGGTCTGCGGATCGCGCTCGACCACCGGCGCGATCGCGACGCCGACCGCCGTCGCGACGAGAATCGCTCCGATCGCCGCGAGATACGCGAACAGCATGAGCTTCACGCGATGCATGGAGGCATCATACCGAGCCGTGATCGCCGAGCGGCCGGAACTCCGATATCGTGAGCGCGATGACGACGGGCGAACGGCACGAGGGGGAGGTTCGGAGCGACGAGGCGCTCGTCGACGCCGTCAATCGCGGCGACGCGGCCGCGTTCGGCGCGCTCTACGAGCGTCACCGCGACTGGGTCGTCGGTATCGCGCAGCGCTTCGGCGCCGATCACGAACTCGCCCTCGACGTGCTCCAGGAGACGTTCCTCACGCTGCTCGACCGTTTCCCCGGGTTCCGCCTGACGGCCGCGCTGCGCACGTTCCTGTATCCCGTCGCCAAACATCACACCCTCGCGGCCCATCGCAAGGGTCGTCGGGCCCGTGCGCTGGGCGATCACGACGGTCCGGCGCCGATCCTCTTTCGCGCGGAGGCGGACGATCCGCTGCGGCTGGCGATGGACGCGCTCGGACCGGACCATCGAGAGATCCTGCTGCTGCGGTACGCGGACGATCTCGCCCTCGCGGACATCGCCGCCGCCCTCGATCTGCCCGTCGGCACGGTGAAGTCCCGGCTCCATCACGCGGTCCGCCAACTCCGCGAGGACGATCGCACGAAAAACCTGCTCGATTCGTGAACCGATCGCCCCGTCGCGCCCTGAAGTCCCGGAGACCACCCCGATGGCCGATCCGCGACCCCATCCCGACACCGACGAGCACCCGCGGCTCGCCGACGCCCTCCGCCGACGGGTGACGCCGGATGTCCGCGTCCCGGCCGCACTCGATGACGCGATGCGCCGGGCCGCGTTCGCCCGTCTCGGCCGACGTCCGTGGCATGCCCGCGGGCCGGTCCGGGTGGGCGGAGCGCTCGCGGCCTGCGTCGCGATCGGTCTGACCGTGTGGGTTCTTCAGATGCCGGTCCGTCAACCGGCGCCCGCGACCGTCGCGACGTCGATGGCGCCGGGGGACATCGACGGCGACGGGCGCGTGAACATCCGCGATGCGTACGTGCTGTACCGGCGTCTCGAAGCGCGGGAGGCGATCGCGGCCGACCTCAATCACGACGGCGTGACGAACCTCGCCGACGTCGCGGCCCTCTGCGCCCTCGTGCCCGGACTGGACGGACCCGACGCCGTGCGCACCTTGCCGCCCTTCGTCACGGAGATCGGCGGATGAAGACCCTCGCGTTCCTGTTCGTGATGCTCGTCGTCGCCGGCGCCTGGACCGCCCGCCGACCCGCGCCCGCCGACGTGTTCGAGGCGATCGATCTCGTGATCGACACCGGTGACGACACCCTCGCGGCATACCAGGTCGAGATCACCTTCGCGCCCGCCGTGCGCCTCGTCGGCATCGAGGGCGGCGACGCCGACGCCTTCGCCGTCCCTCCCATGTACGACCCGCGCCTGCTTGCCGACGAGCATCGTCTCGTCGTCGCGACGTTCGCGACCGCGCCGGAGGCGGACCTCCCGACCGGTCGACAGCGCGTCGCGTCCCTGAACATCCGTCGTCCCGCCGACGTCGCCGCCGACG
>JAGQOI010000095.1 GCA_020427625.1 Phycisphaerales bacterium
TCGCTCGGCGGCCCGCTCGACGAGGCGTTCCCGCCGATGTCGGTGTCGCTGCTGCTCGAGGACGACATCGACATCAGTCGCGGGAGCATGCTCTGTCGTCCGAACAACCGGCCGCACGTCGGCCAGGACGTCGAGGCGATGGTCGTCTGGATGGCGGACGCGCCGCTCCAGGCCCGGGGGAAGTACGGCATCAAGCACACGACGCAGTCGGCGCGGGCCATGGTCAAGGACTTCCGGTACCGGCTCAACATCCACACGTTGCGCCGCGAGACGGATGCGACGCAACTCGGCCTCAACGAGATCGGGCGCGTGTCGCTGCGCACGACCGCCCCGCTGCTGTACGACGAATACCGCCGCTGCCGCAGCACGGGCAGCTTCATCCTCACGGACGAGTCGACGAACAACACGGTCGGACTCGGCCTGATCATCGGCGCCAGCGAGTAGACGCCGCCGACGAGTCACGGCGCCCGGCAAGCCCGTGGCGTCCACGAACTGGCGACGCGCGCGAATCGACCGCATGACGACCACACCGCCGACACGACCGCTGTGCGTCGATCTCGACGGCACTCTGCTCGCGACCGACACGCTGTGGGAGTCGTTCGCCGCGGCCATCCGCCGGCGACCGCTCTCGACGCCCTTCGCCTGCCTCGGCGCCCTCCGGCACGGGCGTGCCGCCCTCAAGCGCATGCTCGCCGCCCGCGGCCCGCTCCGCACGGAACTCCTCCCCCGACGCGACGAGGTCGTCGACTTCCTTCGCGCCGAGAAGGCCGCGGGACGGACGATCATCCTCGCGACCGCGGCCGACGCCTCGATCGCCCGCGCCGTCGCGTCGGAGGTCGGCGTCTTCGACGACGTCATCGCGAGCGACGGCGCGACGAACCTGAAGGGATCGCGCAAACTCGAGGCGATCCGGGCGCGGGTCGGCGACGGCGGCTTCGACTACATCGGCGACGGTGCCGCGGACGAACCGATCTGGAGCGCATCGACGACCGCCTACCGGGTCGGTCGCCCGCGGGCGGGCGACGCGACGCGTTTCGCCCGGGTCTTCCCGACGCCGGCCCGCGGGACGGCGCTGCTTCGCGCGATCCGTCCGCACCAGTGGGTGAAGAACATCCTCGTGTTCGTGCCGCTGCTGCTCGCGCACGAGTGGCGCGACGCCGACCGCGTGTTCGCCGGCCTGCTGGGGTTCCTCGCGGTGTCGCTCTGCGCGTCGTCGGTGTACGTCGTGAACGATCTCGCCGACCTGGAGCCGGACCGGCTGCATGCGACGAAGCGCCGGCGTCCGTTCGCGAGCGGCGCGGCCTCGATTCCGGCGGGCCTGTTCGTCGCCGGTCTCGCGCTGTCTGCCGGGCTGCTGCTCGCGTGGACGGTCTCGGCACCGTTCCTCGCGGTCCTGGCGCTGTACCTGGTGCTCACGACGGCGTACACCTTCGACATCAAGCGGCGTCTGCTGCTCGACGTCGTCACGCTGGCGGCGCTGTACACGATCCGTGTGATCGCCGGCGGCGTCGCGACGAGCGTGGACGTCTCGCCCTGGCTGCTCGCGTTCTCGATGTTCGTGTTCTTCAGCCTGGCGCTGGCGAAGCGGTACACGGAACTCAGCGGACTCGACGCCGCGAGCGCGCCGACGGTGTCGGGGCGCGGGTATCGGACCGACGATCTTCAGACGGTGAGCCAGATGGGCGTCGGCAGCGGGCTGCTCGCGGTGCTCGTGCTGAGTCTGTACGTGAGCGAGGCGGACACGGCCGCGGCGCTGTATCCGAGCCGCGATCTGCTCTGGCTTCTGTGCCCGCTCATGCTGTACTGGATCTGCCGGTTGTGGTTCATCACGCGTCGCGGCGAGATGCACGACGACCCGATCGTGTTCGCCCTGCGCGACCCGGTGAGTTACGCGACGGCGGTGCTCGCGGTGGTCGTGGTCATGGCGAGCGCGTCGTCGCTCGTCGGGTGACGGCGGGTCGAGCGGGCGCGGGGCACCGTCGCACGGGTGCGGTCAGGCGGTCGCGGGCAGACTCTCGCCGGTCTCGTCGTCCTCGAGGTAGGCGGTCGAGACGGCGGGATCCCAGAAACTGAGGTACTGACGTCGCGTCTCCTGCTCGGCCGCGAGGATGCTCTCGCGGCATCCGATGCGCGCGAGCATGATGAGGAACATGAAGAACGTGGGCATGCCCCAGAAGGCGCCCTGCTTCAGGGAGAGGAGGAACTGGAAGGCGCAGACGGCGAGCAGCGTCGCGATGGCGGATCGCAGGATCGGATCGGAGGCATGGGCGACCCAGAGTCGGCGGCCGTGTCGGTAGGCGTAGCGGACGGCGAGGATGAGGCACGTGAAGCCGATGAGTCCCTGTTCGGCGAGGATTTCGGCGACCAGGTTGTGCACGTAGCTGCCTTCGCCCCAGATCTCGGAGAACGCGTTGATGCCGAGACCCTGGATCCAACTGCCCGGACTGCCCAGGTAGGCGCCGAGGAGCAGCGCGACGCGATTGAACCGGTCGCGAATACCCTCCTGCGCGCCCTCGGCCGACCATCGCGCGGCATTCTGGTCCGTGATGAAGAGGTCGACGGTCAGATAGATGATGCCGAGCACGGCGATGAGGCCGAGCGCCGTGAGGATGAACTGGCGGGCGTTCTTCGTCTGCCGGGACACGGGGAAGAACAGGACGACCGCGACGATGGTCGCAGCGACCTGGCCGCGCGAGCCGCTGGTGAGCGCGATGCCCAGTCCGGAGATGAAGGCGGCGATGCGGATGGCGAGCATGAGGGTGGAGGCGCGTCTGAAGCGCAGGAGGGCCGCGACGATCGCGATGGTGCCGCCCATGTCGGCGATCGCCAGCGGATTGCCGCGCTGTCCGCCGGTCATCTCGAACTCGAGCGTGAGGCGTCCGGACATGAACGTCGCGCTCGGGTTGGCGAGGATGAGCAGCGTGAGCAGCGTCCCGATGACCATGAAGGCCGCGAAGACGGCGGGAAGCCGATCGAGGCGCGGCGCGAGGACGGCGCCGCCGATCATCATGAGGAGCACCTGCGGGATGGCCAGCCCGAGCCTCGAACTGACGTACGGCGCGCCCGGCGAATACAGAACGCTGAGATAGGTCAGCACGTACAGCACGAGCAGCGAGATCGTCGTCCCGTTCCAGAGCCCGACCGTCGCCGACTCCCGACCCATGAACTGCGAGATCACCGCGGACAACGCCACGCCGCCGACCGTGAAGTTGACGAGCGGACCCATCGTGAGCAGCAGCGACGGCACGTACGCATGCAGCAACTGCTCGAACGGGAACATGAGCAGGATCGCGAGGATCGCCCAGTGCGGACGCCACAGCATGTAGAGGGCGCCGCCCAGGAGACTGATCGCGACGAGAATGGCCAGCAACTGCATCACGACCGAATCATCCCGTCCCGTGAACTGAGCCCGACAACACGTCCCGCGCACACGTCCCGCAGAAGTCCCGTCGAACCCCGTCCCGCGGAAGACCGAATGGTACGGCACCCGCCGCCACGGGGTTCAACACGGCGCCGGATCCGCGACGCCTTCGATGACCACGGTTCTATCGGTCCGATGTCCGAACCAGTCGAACGTTGGCGACGGATTCCCGCCGACCGCCACCCCCCTTCGACCGATCACCCCCGTCACCCCCCCGACGATCCACGTTCATTGATGCGAATCGATGCATTGTGACCCGGTGTCGGTCGCGGTCCGGCGCGCGGCTGCGGCACGACGCGCAGGGCCGGTTCCACGGTACCATCGCCACCTCGATGCGGATCCTGCATGTCATCGTCTCCCTGAATCCCGCCGGCGGGGGTCCCCCCATGATCGCCGCGCGACTCGCCGCGGCTCAGGCCGGGCTCGGACACGAGGTCCACCTCGTCTGCCATGCCGCGCCGGGACAGGAGGACGCGATCGACGCGGCCCTCGGCGACATGCCGCACGGCGCGGCGATCCACCGGCACGTGCTGCCGCCCCCGACGAGACTGGAACGGTGGACCGGAAGCGGCGCCCGGCGGGCGCTCCAGTCGCTGCTCGGGCGCGTCGACGTCGTCCACCTCCACTCGGTCTGGGAGGCGATCCTGCGCGTCGCCGCCGAGGAGGCCCGACGCCGCGACATCCCCTACTTCATCCTGCTCAACGGCATGCTCGACCCGTGGTCGCTCGCCCAGCGCCGCCTGAAGAAGCGACTGGCGCTGGCGATGGGGTATCGCGCGATGCTCGACGGCGCGGCCGCGCTGCACCTCGGCAACGAGGACGAGCGTCGCCTCATCGAGCCGCTCGGCATTCGCGCGCCCGGCGTGATCATCCCCAACGGCATCTTCCTCGAGGAGATCAGCGATCCACCGGCGCCGGGCACGTTCTACGCGGCTCATCCGGAACTGGACGGGTGTCCGTACGTGCTGTTCCTCAGCCGCTTGCACTACAAGAAGGGTCTGGACCATCTGGCGACCGCGTTCGGCATCCTCGCCCGGGCCGATCCCGAGGTCCGCCTCGTCGTCGCCGGTCCGGACGGCGGCGCGCGGACGTCGTTCGAGGCGATGATCGCGGCATCGGGTCTGACGGAGCGGGTGCACATCGTGGGTCCGCAGTACGGGCGCGACAAGTTGGCCGCGCTCGTCGACGCGCAGTGTTTCACGCTGCCGAGTCGTCAGGAGGGGTTCAGCGTCGCGATCACGGAGGCGGTGGGCA
>JAGQOI010000096.1 GCA_020427625.1 Phycisphaerales bacterium
CGTGACCCGTACCGACACCATCGATTCGTCTGCTTCGGGCGTGACCGGCGCCGCGTTCGCCCACACGGTTCGTGCGCAGGTGGCGCACACGGTGGTGGGCCAGGAGGTCGTCGTGGAGCGCGTGCTGATCGCGTTGCTGACGGGCGGCCACCTGTTGCTGGAGGGCGTTCCCGGCCTGGCGAAGACTCTTCTCGTGCAGGCGATCGGCCGCGCGATCGACCTCGACTTCAAGCGGGTGCAGTTCACCATCGACCTGCTTCCGTCGGACATCGTCGGCTCGGAGATCCTCGATCGCGACACCGGCGCGTTTCGCGTGCACCGCGGCCCGGTGTTCACGAACCTGCTGCTCGCCGACGAGATCAACCGGGCCTCGCCGAAGGTGCAGTCGGCGCTGCTCGAGGCGATGCAGGAGCGCAAGGTCTCGATCGGCGACCAGACCCACGAACTCCCGGCGCCGTTCCTCGTCATCGCGACGCAGAACCCCGTCGAGCAGGCCGGCACGTTCGAACTGCCGGAGGCCCAGCTCGATCGCTTCATGATGCGCCACCGGCTGTCGTACCCGTCGGCGGCGGACGAGACCGAGGTCGTCCGGCGCGGCCTGAAGCTGCACCTCAAGCGCCAGGGCGACGGCGCCGTCCCGATGACCGCGTTCGACGCGATCGACGGGTCGAGCCCGCTGCACATCCGCGATCTCACCGCGGCGATGGAGTCGGTCCTCGCCGTGCACGTGAGCGAGGTCTTCATCCGCGACTGCGTCGAACTCGTCAACCTCACCCGCCGGCACCCCGAGGTCGAACTCGGATGCAGTCCCCGCGCCGGCATCGCGCTCGTGCAGGCCTCGCGCGCCCGCGCGTTCATCCACGGACGCGACTACGCCGTGCCCGAGGACTTCTTCGCCCTCGCGCCCGACATCATCCTCCACCGCATGCGCCTGACCTACGAGGCGCTCGCGCACGGTCGGCGGGGCGACGACGTGCTCACCGACATCCTTCGCGCGCTGGCCTGACATGGCGCGAGACTCCCATCCCGATCTCGGACCTCCCGGCGAACTCGCCCACGGCGACTTCGAGATGGTGGTCCGGCGACTCGCCGACGACCTCGCCTTCGGAACCGACGCCTCGCGCTTCGTCGGATCCGGACTCGAGTACGCGCAGTCGCGACCGTACGAGCCCGGCGACCCGCTCCGCCAGATGGACTGGCGACTCACCGCCCGCATCGGACGCCCGTTCATCAAGGAATACGAGGCGCTGAAGCGGACCAGCGTGCACGTCGTGCTCGATACGTCGGCGTCGATGGCGGTGACGTCCGTGCGGCTGTCGAAGCACGACCTCGGCGTCTGGCTCGCCGCCGCGATCGGGCTCGTCGCCCAGCGCCGGCTCAGTCCGGTCGCCGTCGTCGGCGCGGGCGATCGCACGACCCGCTTCGAACCCAGCCTGCTCCAGACCGATCTCTGGCGGGCGCTCGAGCCGCTCCGCCGCGGCTCCGTCGCCGAGACGACGCACCTCGGCGCGCGCCTCCGCCAACTCGACGTGCGGGCGAAGCGGGCCAGCGTCATCATCATCATCAGCGACCTCCACGATCCCGAGGCCCTGCCCGCGATCCGACGCTCGGCCCAGCGCCACGACGTCATCGTCGTCGAAGTGCGCGATCCCGCCGAGCGCGGCCGACTCCGCGCCGGATTCTTCCGCGGACGCGAGGCCGAGACCGGGCGCGCCTTCCTCGGGCACGGACGCACCCGCTGGCAACCGGGCGATCCCGAACTCAGCGACACGATCGACATGGGACGTGCCGTCGCCCGCAGCGGCGCAAGCCACCTCCGACTCGATACCGATCACGCCGTCGTGCCGCCGCTGCGCCACTTCCTCGCGGCCCGGGCGCACGTCGGGGGAGGTCGAGCGTGATCACCGCCCGCCCGCGATTCTTCGTCGTCCTCCTGCTCCTCGCGTCGACGCCGTGGACGCCCGCGACGGCGGACGCGATCGCGACACGCGGCATCACCGGGCGGGTCGTCGTCGTCGACGACGGGCCGCGCCTCCGACCGCGCTCCGATCTCGACCTCGCGTCGCCGCTGCTCGTGCGCGTCGCCGCGGCCCGGACCGGCGCCGACGGGCGCACGACGTACGAGTTCGAGTTCATCGGCAGCATCGCCGGCGCCTTCGATCTGCGCGACGTCCTCGAGCGCGTCGACGGATCGCCGCTGGGGAATCTCGATCCGATCCCCATCGAGGTCGTGTCCCGCCTCCCGGACCATTCGTCGACCGACGTCTTCACGATGTCGGGTTCGTTCGACGCGATGCATGCCGGGTATCGCCGGGCGCTCATCGCGATCGCCGTCGCGTGGATCGCGATTCCGGTGTTCGTGGTGCTGCGACGGGTGCTCACGCGCCCGCCGGCGACGGTCGAGGTCGAGACGCCGCGCCCGTCACTCGCCGACCAACTCGAGCCGCTCGTCGTCGCGGCCTCCCGCCGGTCGCTCACCGTCGCCGAGCAGGGTCGCCTCGAACTCCTGCTGTATGCGTACTGGGGCGAGCAGATCGGGCTCGGCGCCGAGTCGCGGGCGGCATCGATCGCGCGTCTGCGGGTTCATGAGGAGGCGGGGCGTCTGCTGCGCACGGTCGAGTCATGGCTGCATCGACCGAACGCGGCCGTGCTCGCGCCGGGCGACGTCGGCGCGCTGCTCGCGCCGTACCGGCTCGTTCCGGCGATCTCGGAAGGCGCGTCGTCATGAGTTTCACGCACCCGTGGATCCTCATGCTGCTGGCGGTACCGGTGCTGTTGACGGCATGGACCTGGCAGCATCGCGGATGGGGGATCGTGCTGCCGTTCGATCATCACGTGCATCGGCCGCGCCGGTGGCTGGGTCGTCTGCTCGCGCTGGTCGAGGTCGCGCCCGCGCTGGTGCTCGCGTCGGCGATCCTGATCCTGGCGGGTCCTCAGATGCTGCGTCAGCCGACGCAGGCACGGGTGCTGACGAACATCCAGATCTGCTTCGACGTGTCGGGCAGCATGACGGTCGACGGTCGGTACGAGATGGCCCGCAAGGCGGTCGAGCGGTTTCTCGATCAGCGCGAGGGCGATGCGTTCGGGCTGACGCTCTTCGGTTCGCATCAGATTCGCTGGACGCCGCTGACGAAGGATCTTTCGGCGATCCGACAGGCGCTGCCGTTCGCGGATCCGCGGCGTCAGCCGATTCACATGTCGGGCACGCGCATCGGAGCGGCGCTGAACTTCTGTCGCGAGAACATGGTCGTCGAGGCGGTGGAGGGAGACCGTCTCATCATCCTCGTATCGGACGGATTCAGTTCGGACCTCGGCGACGGGTTCGCGCAGGCGGACGTCGGCGATCAACTGCGTCGCGCGAACATCACGCTCTTTCATGTTCATGTCGGCAGTGACGCCATGCCGACGGAGGTCGCGGACATCGCGCGCCAGACGGGCGGCGAGGCGTTCGTCGCGACGGATCTGAAGGGCATTCAGCGCGTCTTCCGACGCATCGACCACATGCGACCCGCGCGATTCGAGCCCGGCGGCACGGTGCCGATGGATCACTTCGTCCCGTTCGCCCTCGCCGCCCTCGCCGCCCTCGGCGTGCACGTCATGGGACTCCTCGGGCTGAGGTACACGCCATGGTGATGACGCCGCTCATGATCCTCGGCATCGCCGTGCTCGTCGGCGCCGTCGTCGCCGGCGCCGAACTCGTACACGCCCGCCGGATCCGGCGCATCGGGCGCCTGGCCTTCGGTGGCCGCGGACGACCGGCCGCGTGGGTGGTCGTCGTCCCGGCCCTGCGGACCGTCGCGGCCGGCGCGGTCGCGTGGAGTGCGCTGGTCCTCGTCACGATCGATCCGCGGATCGCGGAAGTCGAGCCGTCGCGTGGCACATCGCGCCACCTGCTCATCGCCCTCGACGTCTCGCCGAGCATGCTCATCGAGGACGCCGGCCCGGATCGTGAGAAGGTGTCGCGCGCCGTCTGGGCGGGCGCCGTCGCGACGGGCATCCTCGACCGCCTCGACATGTCGACGACGCGCGTCTCCCTCGTCGCGTTCTACACCGGCACCCTGCCCGTCATCACCGAGACGTTCGACAAGGACGTCATCGCCAACGTGCTCGACGGACTGCCCATGTACACGGCGTTCGAGCCCGGCGCGACGAAACTCCAGGGCGGCGTCGCGGCGGCGTTCGACGTCGCCCGCGCGTGGATGCCCGACTCCGCGACCCTCGTCGTGATCAGCGACGGCGATACGCTCGACGGTGCCGCGCCGGCGCGCATGCCGCCCTCCATCGCCGACACCATCGTCATCGGGGTCGGTGATCCCTACCGCAGTTCCGTCGTCGGCGGACACGCCTCGCGCCAGGATGCCGCGTCACTCAAGCAACTCGCCGCCAGGCTCGGCGGGTACTACCACGAGGGCAACTCGAAGCACCTGCCGTCGTCGGTGGTCGAGCATCTGACGATGATCCAGCCACGACTGTCCGATCGGGCGGGCATGCGCGAGATCGCCCTCATGCTGCTGGGCGGCGGCGGGGCCGTGCTCGCGCTGCTGCCGCCGGCGCTCGCGCTCGCGGGACGTCCGTGGCGCTACGCCCGGGCGCGCCGGGTGGTGGACCGTCGGGCGGCGACGAACATGGAGGGTGCGACATGATGCGGACGATCCTCTGGACGATCTGGGGACTCGTGCCGGTCGCGGTCCTGGCGTTCCACTTCGGACCCGGGCAGCATCTCGCCGCCCGGGACCTCGCGGCTCGTCTCCAGGTCGACGCGATCGAGGCGGAGCGCGCGGCGATGACGGCGCAGGACGACGCGTATGCCGCGCACCTCGCGACGAACGAACTGCGCCGCCAGGCCTTCCTCGGCAGCGACGCCGCGCTCGGCGCGCGTCTCGAGGCGGCGATCGCGACGGAGGAGCGGTTGTACGCGGTCGCGGCCGCGGCGTGGGAGGAGGCGGCGGACGCGTACGAGCACGTCGAGTCGGCACTGACCGATCGTCCCGGACCGGAGCGAGATCGCGTCCGGCTCGCGCGGGCCCGGGCGCTGGTGCGCTCCGGCGACATCTGGGGCGGCGCGGACGAACTCGAGGTCCTGCTCATGGAGCTCGATGACGCGGACCAAGGCTCGTCCGAACTGGCCCGCGCGACGCGCGAGGAACTGGCGGGCGCTCAC
>JAGQOI010000097.1 GCA_020427625.1 Phycisphaerales bacterium
ACCGCAACGAGGACGGCGTCGTCGACGCGGTCGACACGACGCTCGGCTACCGCAACGGCATCATCGAGTCGCTCGATCGGTACGCGAAGGTCCACGGCCGACTCGTCTTCGCCGTGAGCCGCGAGACCTGGGAGACCGCCAACGGCGGCAGCTACCAGCAGGTCGTCACCGGCGCCATCCGGCCCTCGCGCGACGACGCGGCGGTCCGGTTCGAGGCGACCGAGGAGGAACTCCGCGAGATCACCACCGACATGTTCGGCGACAGCCAGACGTGGTTCGAGACCGAGTCGCTCACCGGCGACGCGTTCATGGACCAGGTGAACGCCAGCCTCGCCGAAGGCGGGGACGCGTCCTTCACCGCGCCCGCGTCGTACGAGGCGGTGCCCTTCGGCGCCCCGGGCGCGTACGACTACTACCAGCGCCCGGTCTTCGCGAACATGACGTTCACCAACGTCCGCGTGCCGAAGGGCATGAATCCGCTGTTCGAATCGTGCACCTTCGTCGGCGTCACCTACGTCGAGACGAACACCGACTGCGATCACGAGAACTGGAACTACGCCGGGGCGCTGGAGCTCGTCGACGGCGACTACGTGCTGAAGTTCCCGTACATCTACGCCGAGGACGCGGGCGGGACGATTCCGGACACGAAGGTCGAGTCGAACAGCGTCCGCTTCCAGGACTGCACGTTCCTCGGGTCCGTCGCCGGCGACAAGCCCGAGGAGTACGCGCACTGGCGCAACAAGATCCAGTTCACCGGGAACACGCGGTTCTACCTCGATCCCGATGACGACGAGGTCGCCGAACAGGACGACGGCGCGACGCTCGTCGCACTGCTCAACGGCCTGTCCGCGGCCGATCGCCAGGAACTCGCCAAGAGCTCGATCCTCATGCCCGGGTGGTCGGTCGACGTCGGCAACTTCGCCAACGAACAGGCCGCCGATCCCGAGGACACGCCGACCGTCAGACTCCGCGGCACGATCGTCGCCGGCATCCTCGACGTCCGGGGCACCGCCGACGTGTTCGGCACGCTCCTCATGACGTTCCGGCCGGTCGCCAACGCAGGGCCGCTGTTCTACGGCGGCCTGCCCGACGCGTTCAACACCACGATCGGGTACTTCGGCCCGGCCGACGGCGACGGCGAAGGCTCCGATCCCGATGACGCGGGATTCGAGGGCTTCGGCGAGATCACGCTCCGCTACGACCCCGACGCGCGACTGCCCGACGGCATCCCCTGGCCGATCTCCTGCGCGCCCGACGTCTCGACCTACGCCGAGGGAGGTGGCTGATGCATCATCCGCACGTGAGTCCCGCACGACCGACGACGCGCCGACGACGCGCGTTCAACCTCATCGAAATGCTCGTCGCGCTCGCGATCACCGCGGCCCTGCTCACCGCGACCATGATCGCCCTCGACGCCTCCTTCCGCGCCTACCAGGCGACCACCGAGGTCGCGTCGACGCACACCATCGCCCGACTCGCCATGAACCGGATGCTCACCCTCATCCGGACCGGCACCGAGTTCGGACCCATGCCCGCCAACCCGCTCGACACCCTCGTGGTCTCGGAGTCCATCGAGTTCCGCGCGACGAGCGGCAACATCATGAGCCTCGAATGGAACGAGGCCGAGGAACGCCTCGAACTCGCGATCTTCGAGGAGATCGACGGCGTCATGACCGAGACCATGCGCCAGGTCCTCCTCGACGGCGTCATCGCACAATACGACGAGGGCGGCCAGAAGGTCATGCCGTTCGCCCTCGAGTACGAACTCGGGACCAAGCTCTATCGCGCGACGATCGACCTCGCCGTCCAGCCCGACGACAACCTGAGCACCGGCATCGACGGCAACTCGAACCAGATCATCCGACTCGTCGCGTCCGCCATGCCCCGCACCCACGAGTATTGACCGGACGTCACGACGCCGGGCGCACCGTCGCGGTGCAGCCCGGCGCCTCGGTCACGCTCGCCGACACCAGCCGCACGCCCGGCGGCAGGGCGCGGGCGATCTCCTCCGCGACGTGCAGCGCGACGTGCTCGGCCGTCGGATTCACGACGTCGAAGGGCGGCGTGTCGTTCAGCGTCCGGTTGTGGAACCGCGCGACGATCCCGTCCAGCGCCGCCTCGATGAGGTGGAAGTCGCACAGCAGACCGTCGGCGTCGAGACGATCGCCGGCGACCGTCGCCCGCACCGTCCAGTGATGGCCGTGCATCACCTCCCGGACGCCCCGCATCGTGATCGCGTGCGCCGCCGCGAACAACCGCTCCACCGTGAGTTCGTGGATCACGACGCGCCGTCCGGCGCCGGCGTCACCACCGCCGACGCAAGCTGCGCCGTGATCTGCTCCAGCGTGATCGGCGAGGCGCCGAGCATCGCCCGCATGAGCGCCCGGTGCGTGCCGCTCGTCGCCGCCGGCGTCGACGCGCCCGCCGGATCCCGCTGCGTGTACGACCCGTCCGGATGCATGTCCCACGCCTGACGCCGGTCCCCGAGGTAGATCTCCAGGATCGCCCACAGACGCGTCCGCAGCTCCCGCGGCCGGATCGGACACGCGGCCTCGACGCGGGCGTGCAGGTTGCGGTACATCCAGTCCGCCGAACCGATCAGGAACGTCCCGTCGACCGGGTCCGACTGCCCGTCGCGGAAGTAGAACAGGCGACTGTGCTCGAGGAATCGCCCGATGATCGACGACACGCGAATCGTCTCGCTCAGACCCGGCACCTCCGGACGCAGCGTGCAGAAGCCGCGCACGATGAGATCGATCTCCACGCCCGCGCGGCTCGCCGCGTACAGCGCATCGATCACCTCGTGGTCCTGGAGCTGGTTCATCTTCGCGATGATGCGGGCGGGTCGTCCCGCCCGCCGGTGCTCGATCTCGCGATCGATGAGCCCGATGAACCGCTGCTTCATCGCGACCGGCGCGACGAGCAGGCGCGTGTACTCCTCCTGGAGCGAGCGCCCGGTGAGGTAGTTGAAGAGGTCGATGAGATCGTCGGTGATCTCCGGGTCGCACGTGAGCAGGCCGAAGTCCTCGTAGAGGCGGGCGGTCTTCCAGTTGTAGTTGCCGGTCCCGACGTGCCCGTAGCAGCGGATGCCGGATCCCTCCTGCCGGACGACGAGGGCGATCTTCGTGTGGGTCTTCAACCCGACGACGCCGTAGGCGACGTGCACGCCGGCATCCTCGAGGGCCCGGGCCCACTGGATGTTGCGCTGCTCGTCGAAGCGGGCGCGAAGCTCGACGAGCACCGCGACCTGCTTGCCGTGCTCGGCCGCGTCGATGAGGTCGGCGATGAACGGGCTGTCCCCCGACGTGCGGTACAACGCCTGCTTGATGCACAGCACGTTCGGATCGCGGGCCGCCTCGCTGATGAACCGCACGACGCTCGTGTCGAACGAGTCGTACGGGTGGTGCACGAGGACGTCGCCCTGACGGATGATCGAGAAGATGTCCTTGTCGGGGTCCGTGAGCCGCGCCGACGTCACCGGCTGCCAGGGCTCGAACTGGAGTTCCGGACGGTCGAGGTCGGCGATGACGTCGAGCGACCGGTACTCGATGAGTCCCCGCGTCTCGTAGAGATCCTCCGGCCGCAGTTCGAGTTCGTCGGCGAGGAACGCCATGATCTCCGGGTCCGGGTCGGCCTCGACCTGCATCCGGACCACCGGCGCGAACCGACGCTCGCGCAACTGCTGCTCGAGATGCTCCAGCAGATCGTCCGCGTCCTCGAAGTCCCGCTCGACGTCCGCGTTCCGCGTCACCCGGAACGGCAGCACCCGCACGATCTCCATGCCCGGAAACACGTCGCCCAGGTTCGCCGTGAGCACGTCCGGCAGCCAGACGAACGTCCGGTCCCCCACGTCGAACCAGCGCGGCATGCTGTCGGGGACCTTCAGGCGGGCGAACCGAAGATCCGATTCCCCCGGCCGCCGCAGCAGCACGCCCAGGGACACGCTCAGGTTCGAGATGAACGGGAACCGGTGTCCCGGATCGACCGCCAGCGGCGTGAGGATCGGGTAGACCTGGTCCCGGTACCACCGCTTCGCCCGGGCCCGCTGCGCGGCATCGAGATCGCGGTACGCGCGGATCCGGATCCCCGCATCCTCCAACGCCGGCATGATCCGTTCCCGGTAGACCCGCGCCTGACGGTCGATCAGCGGCAGGACCCGGCACCGGATCGCCGCGAGCTGCTCCGTCGGCGTGAGACCGTCGTACGTGAGCGAGACGCCCGCCGCCGCCTGACGACGAAGACCGCCCACCCGCTTCATGAAGAACTCGTCGAGGTTGCTCGAGAAGATCGACAGGAACCGCACCCGCTCGAGCAGCGGCGTGCGTTCGTCGATCGCCTGCTCCAGCACCCGCTCGTTGAACTCCAGCCACTGGATCTCGCGGTTCAGGAACCGTTCGGATTCCGGCGGAACCGGCGCGTCCTGACGCGGGTCATCGTCGCGCGGCGAGGATGTGGGTGGCATCACGGTCATGGCAGGCGGCCCGGGACGGCG
>JAGQOI010000098.1 GCA_020427625.1 Phycisphaerales bacterium
CGAGGCACGCCTTGGCCCAGCGTTCGGCGATCACGCCGGCGTAGTACGCGCGGGTGTAGGGGTCGGCGATGGCGTCGAGGGCTTCGGTCGCGTGCTCCATCCGCACGCCGCGCACGCGTCCGAACTGGTCGGTGAGCGCGAGCAGGAGGAGGACGGTGGCTTCGGGGTGTCCGGGGGCGGCGAGGAGGATGTCGCGGCAGATGCTCTCGGCTTCGCGCGGCTCGTTGAGGAGTCGGTAGCGTTCGGCCTTGGCGAGGGCTCGTCCGATCGAGGCGGTGGAGATCGGCTTCGGCTCGAACATGGCGTCGTCTCCTTGCGGCTACTCCGTCTTCTTCGGTCGGAAGATGCGGAAGAGCTTGGCGATCGGATCATAGAACTCGTCGACGACGCGTTCCTTGAGCGGGATGATCGCGTTGTCGGTGATCGTGATGTGTTCCGGGCAGACCTTCGTGCAGCACTTCGTGATGTTGCAGTACCCGATGCCCTGCTTCTCCTTGAGGTCCGCCAGCCGGTCCTCGGTGTCGAGCGGGTGCATCTCGAGGCCGGCGGTGTGGACGAGGAAGCGCGGGCCGATGAACGAGTCGTGCTTGTGGTGGTCGCGGAGCACGTGACAGACGTCCTGGCACAGGAAGCACTCGATGCACTTGCGGAACTCCTGCACGCGCTCGACGTCCTCCTGCGCCATGCGCCAGGTGCCGTCGGCGGCATCCGGCGGGCGGGGCTTGAAGGGCTTGATGCGCTTCTTCACCTCGTAGTTCCACGAGACGTCGGTCACGAGGTCGCGCACGTGCGGGAACGCCTTCATCGGTTCGATGGTGACGGGTTCGTCGAGCGGCAGGGTGTCGAGACGCGTCATGCACATGAGGCGGGGCATGCCGTTGATCTCGGCGGAACACGAGCCGCACTTGCCGGCCTTGCAGTTCCAGCGCACCGCGAGGTCCGCGGCCTGCTCGGCCTGGATGTCGTGCACCGCGTCGAGGACGACCATGCCTTCGGAGACTTCGGTCTCGAAGTCCACCCAGGCGCCGTCGCCTCGTTCGCCCCGCCAGATCCTGAACGTCGCCTTCGGCATCTGCATCCTCCACGGGTCCGCAGCGGGACCGGGGTGTCTCAGCCCATCTCCGCGATGATCGCCTTGAGGTCCTCGCGCAGCGCCGGGATCGGCAGGCGCGAGACCTCCATCGTGCCGTCCGACGCGCGACGGACGACGGTGTTGTGACCCGCGAGCGACGGATCCTTCGCGGGATGATCCTCGCGGAAGTGCGCGCCTCGACTCTCGGTGCGGTCGAGCGCGGATCGCGCCACGGCCTCCGACACGGTGAGCAGGTTCGGCAGGTCGAGGCACGTGTGCCAGCCGCCGTTGTACTGGCGGCTGCCCGGTGCCGCGACGACCGCCGCGCGGGCCCTGAAGTCGGCGAGTTGTTCGACCGCGTGCGTCATGTCGCGTTCGTTGCGGACGATGCCGACGTGGTCCTGCATCATGGTCTGGAGATGGCGCTGGAGGGCGTGCGGGTTCTCGCCGTTGCCGTCGCGTTCGAGGGGCGCGAGACACGCGCGCATCGCGTCCGTCGCCTGGTCCTCGCCGACGGTGCCGGCGTCGTGGTCCTTCGCCCAGGCCGCGGCATGTTCGCCGGCGCGCTTGCCGAACACGAGCAGGTCGGACAGCGAATTCCCGCCGAGTCGGTTGGCGCCGTGCAGGCCGGCGGCGCACTCACCGGCGGCGAAGAGTCCGGGGACGGTGGACATCTGGGTGTCGCCGTCGACGCGGATGCCGCCCATGACGTAATGGGTGGTGGGTCCGACCTCCATGGGCTGCGTCGTGATGTCGACGCCGGCGAGTTCCTTGAACTGGTGGTACATGCTCGGCAGCTTCTTGCGGATGTGGGCTTCGGAGTCCCTGATCTTCTCCCTGATCCACGCGATGTCGAGGAACACGCCGCCGTGCGGCGAGCCCCGCCCGGCCTTGACCTCGCGGACGATGCATCGCGCGACGTGATCACGGGTGAGGAGTTCGGGCGGTCGTCGGGCGTCCTTGTCGCCGGTGACGTAGCGCCATCCTTCCTCGGGGGTGTCGGCGGTCTGGTCCTTGTAGAGGTCGGGGATGTCGTCGAACATGAACCGGCGGCCGTCCTTGTTCTTCAGGATGCCGCCCTCGCCGCGGACGCCTTCGGTGACGAGGATGCCGCGCACGCTGGGCGGCCAGACCATTCCGGTGGGGTGGAACTGGACGAATTCCATGTCGACGAGATCGGCGCCGGCGTCGTAGGCGAGTCCGTGTCCGTCGCCGGTGTATTCCCAGGAGTTGGACGTGACGCTGTAGGCTCGTCCGATGCCTCCGGTCGCGAGGACGACGGCCTTGGCGCGATAGAGCAGGAATCGTCCGTGTTCGCGGTCGTAGCCGAAGGCGCCGACGACGCGATCGCCGTCCTTGAGGAGTCGGAAGACGGTCGCCTCCATGTGGACGGTGATCCCGCGATGGATCCCGTGATCCTGGAGGGTCCGGATCATCTCGAGCCCGGTGCGGTCGCCGACGTGGGCGAGGCGCGGGTACTTGTGTCCGCCGAAGTTGCGTTGGAGGATCTTCCCGTCCTTCGTGCGGTCCATGACGGCGCCCCAGGCCTCGAGTTCGCGGACGCGGTCGGGCGCTTCGCGGGCGTGGAGTTCGGCCATGCGCCAGTTGTTGAGGTACTGGCCGCCCCGCATGGTGTCGGAGAAGTGGACGCGCCAGTTGTCGCGATCGTCGACGTTGGCGAGGGCCGCGGCGACGCCGCCCTCGGCCATCACGGTGTGGGCCTTGCCGAGCAGGGACTTGCAGACGAGTCCGACGTTCACGTCGGCGGCGGACGCCTCGATCGCGGCGCGGAGGCCGGCGCCGCCGGCGCCGATGACGAGCACGTCGTGTTCATGGGTCGTGTAGCGATCCACCTAGAAGATCCTCCAGTCGGTCCAGGCGCCGCTTGCGCACATGCGGATGTAGAAGTCGGTGAACCCCACCCACACGAGGCTCGACCAGGCCCAGAGCATGTGTCGCTTGTTCAGCGCGCTCACGCAGTCGTAGCAGGCGCGCTGGATGGGCTTTCCGGCGAGGGCGTTGAGGCGCCCGCCGATGAGGTGGCGCATGCAGTGACAGCCGAACGTGTACCCGCCGAGCAGGATCGCGTTCATGCAGATGATGATGGTCCCGAGCCCGACGCCGAAGTGCGTCGAACCGTCGGCGCCCGTGAACCGCGTCGCGACGAACCCGTCCCAGGCGAGCACCGCGATGAAGGCGCACGCCGGATAGAAGAAGTACCGGTGGATGTTCTGCATGATGAGCGGGAACGACCGCTCGCCGCGGTACCCCTTGCGGGGCTCGCCGACGGCGCAGTTCGGCGGGTCGGCCCAGAACGCCTTGTAGTAGGCGCCGCGATAGTAGTAGCAGGTGAAGCGCATCCCGCCCGGTCCCCAGAGGATGAAGAACGCCGGGAAGAAGGGAATCAGCGCCGGCCACCAGGACGGCTTGTCGCCGAACCAGGCGTGTCCGGACGGATCGCCGGGCACGTCGAACAGGAGCGGCGAATAGAACGGCGAAAGGTACTGCGCGCCGCCGCCCTCGTAATGGTGGTAGCCGTTCTCGAGCGCCCGGAACGTCGCGTAGACGATGAAGGCGGACAGGGCGAGAAAGACCACGGTCGGCTGCACCCACCAGCGGTCGCGACGGGCGGTCTCGCCGAAGCCGCGGGTCTGGGGGAGCCTGAAGTCGCCGTTCGTCGTCATCGGGTCGGGGCTCCGTCGTCGGGTTCGCCCGGACCGGGCGAACATCGGGATTGGAGGATACCGGACAACCCGCGGATCCGCATGTCGTGCGACGACTCGGCGCCGGACGCCGCGCCCACGGCGCTCGGGACGGCGACCAGCCCGTCGATCCGTCGTGGCGGTCGGGCCCGGCGGGCCCGATATACTCAGGTCCCGGTCGCCCCGAGCCCACGCCATGACCACCGATCCCGCCGACATGCCTCGAACCGCTTCGCCCGAGCGCCGGATCTTCCAGCAACTCGATCGGACCGCCGCCCGCCCGTATCCGCGGTCGGACTACGTCCGCAAGGCGCTCTGGCGGGTGGTGCAACTCGTGTGCATCCGCGGGAGCCGGCCGGGCGCGAGCCGGTGGCGACGATTCTGGCTGCGTCGGTTCGGCGCGCGGATGGAGGGATCGATCCGGCGGACGGTGACGATCTGGCACCCGTGGCTGTTCTCGATCGGCCGGTGCAGCCTGCTGTCGGATCACGTCGTCGTCTACAACCTCGGCGAGGTCGTCGTGGGCGCGCACACGGTCGTGTCGCAGGACGTGTACCTCTGCGCGGGAACCCATGACTACACGCGCCCGGACATGCCGCTGCTGCGCCCGACCATCACGATCGGCAGCGGCGTGTGGATCTGCGCCGGCGCGTTCATCGGGCCGGGCGTCACCATCGGCGACAACGCGATCGTCGGCGCCCGCGCCGTCGTCATGCGCGACGTGCCGCCCGGGATGATCGTCGCCGGGAATCCCGCCCGCGTCGTCAGCGCGCGCCCGATGCCCGAGGTCGAGCTCGAGGGCGAGGGACGCGCCCGGTACACGGCCGCCGTCGGGCGCGTCGAGCCGGCGTCCGGCGCCTGAGCCCGATGCGTGCCGCGCCGGTCGGGCGGCCGGCTCCGGTCCGGCGCGCCGTCCTGATACCATGGGGGTTCCTCGCCGGCTCGGAGACGGTGTCCGGCGCGGAAGGAGATCCCGCATGTCGATTCGGCTTCGAGGCCGCCGCCTCGCCCTGGTGTCCGCTCTGCTCGTGGGAGCGTGCATCGGACCGGCGGCGGCGGTTCGCGCGGCACAGGCACCGGGCGCACCGGCGCCGGTCGGCGCGAACGGCGTCACGTCCGCGCCGACGTTGTCGGAACGTCGCGCGACGCTGTCGTCGGAACTCGCCGAGTCGCGTCGTCGTCTCGAGGCGTCGGAGACGGACGCGGATCGTCGCGCGGTGCTCGAGCAGGAGGTCCGATTGCTCGAGCGGGTGGATCTCGTGCTCGGTCAGCACGAGGCGGCGACGCAGCGCATCGCGGAGTTGACGGCGCAGAAGACGGAGTTGGCGGACGCGCTGACGGCTCTGCAGGCGTCGGGTCCGTCGGAGCCGCCGCCGTATTCGCTGCTGCTGCTCGACGAACTGCGTGATCGTCTGGAGGCGCAGGAGGCGCGGACGGAGTCGCTGGCCGCGGCGGTCGATGCCGCGAGCGGCGCGGTGGTCGAAGCCGACCAGACGCTCGATCAGTTGCGCGTCGAGTTGCGACGGGCGCGGGAGGCGGAGAGCGCGAATGCGGACGAGTCGCTGGGCGCGGGTCTGGCGGCGGCGTCGCGTCTGTTGCAGTTCGAGACGCGGGTCGCGGAGGAGACGGTCGCCCTGCGTCGCACCGAGTTGCAGCGCGAGGCGTTGTCGCAGGACGTGCACGAGGTGCAGGTCGAGACGCTCCGCGAACGGATCGAGTGGGTGTCGCGGGCGACGGCGTTCACGCGGTCGGACCTGGATGCGAAGCGACTGGAGATCGAGACCGGGCGCGCGCGGGCCCGCCAGCGTCTGGAGATGACGGAGTCGACGCGGTCGTACCTGGAGGGCGAGTGGTTCGACGCGAAGCGTCGCCGGGATGCGACCGCCGCGCCGGACGACGGTCTGACCGAGGAGGTCGCGGCGAAGCTGCTCGCCCGCGACGTGGCGCGGGAGACGATCGAGGCGATGGGCAAGCGGATCGAGCATCTCACGGATGCCGAGATCGCGTGGCGCCGTCGGTTCGACCTCGACGACTCGACGCCCGCGCCGGTCCTCGAGGAATGGAGCGCGTCGGCGGCGGCGCGGATCGACGCGCTGACCATCGAGGAGCGCGTCGTCATGGCGCGCTCGGCGGAGATCCGGACCCGCCTGGGCGTGATCTCGGCGCGCCTGGAGTCGTCGGGCCCCGACGCGGCCGTCCAGTGGTGGCTGCGCGAGCAGCAGAAGCATCTGCGCGCGATCAGCGAGGTGCTCGACGGCCGTCTGCAGTCGGTCGATGCCGCGCGTCGACTGCACCAGCGCCTGCTCTCGGCGATCGGCGTTCGCGCGACGACGGTGTCGTTCGCGGAGCGCATCCACTCGATCTGGGAGGGGATCCTCTCGATCTGGCACTTCGGGATCTGGAACGTCGACGACAATCCGATCACGGTCGGGAAGATCGGCGTCGGTCTGCTCATCCTGTGCATGGGGGTGTTCGCCTCGCGCTGGATCAGCGGCCTGCTCGGGCGGCGGGTGCTGCCTCGCTTCAAACTCAACGAGGGCGCGTCGGCGGCGATCCAGTCGATCATGTTCTACATCCTGATCGTCACGTTCACGCTGATCGCGTTCCGGGCGGTGAACATTCCACTGACCGCGTTCACGGTGGCGGGCGGCGCCCTGGCCATCGGCGTCGGCTTCGGCAGTCAGAACGTGATCGCCAACTTCATCAGTGGGCTGATCATCCTCGCCGAGCGTCCGGTGCGGGTCGGCGACCTCGTGGACGTGGGCGGGCTGTACGGCACGGTCGAGCACATCGGCGCGCGGAGCACGCGTCTGCGCACCGGCGACAACGTCGACATCGTCGTGCCCAACAGCACGTTCCTCGAGCAGAACGTCGTGAACTGGACGCTCACCGAGGACAAGATCCGCATCTTCGTCGGCGTCGGCGTCGCCTACGGGTCGCCGACCCGCGACGTGTCCCGCCTGCTCACGCGGGCGGTCGAGGAGCACGGGCGCGTCCACAACAAGCCCTCGCCCATCGTGCTCTTCAAGGAGTTCGGCGACAACTCGCTCAACTTCGAGGTCCACTTCTGGATCACGATGAAGCGGCTCATGGACCGGCGGATCATCGAGAGCGACGTGCGTCACCGGATCGACTCGCTGTTCCGCGAGGCCGGCATCACGATCGCCTTCCCGCAGCGCGACGTGCACTTCGACGCCGCGTCGCCGATTCCCGTGCGCATCGTCGCCGACGACGCGCCGCCGGGCGACGACGGCGCATGAACGACGCGAGCCGCCGGGACGTCCGGCATCCTCGGCGGGCGGGTCGATCGCCCGCCTCCCGCACGGAAACGGTGACCTGATGGGCAACGATCGCGGTCCGGCGAGCTCGACACGGAAGCTGGGCACGTTCGGCGGCGTGTTCGTGCCGAACGTGCTGACGATCCTCGGCGTCATCATGTTCATGCGCACGGGCTGGGTGGTCGGGTACGCCGGTCTCTTCGGCGCGCTGCTCATCCTGGTCATCGGCAACAGCATCACGCTGCTCACGTCGATGTCGCTCTCCTCGGTGTCGACGAACACCCGCGTCGGCGCCGGCGGCGCGTACTTCCTCATCTCGCGCAGTCTCGGTCCCGAGGTCGGCGGGAGCATCGGGATCCCGCTCTACCTCGCGCAGGCGATCTCCGTCGCGTTCTACCTCGTCGGCTTCTCCGAATCGCTGCAACTGCTCGTGCCCGCGTGGGACGAGCGGATCGTCTCCGGCGTCGCGCTCGTCCTGTTCGTCGCGGTGACGTGGTTCGGCGCGTCGGTGGTGGCGCGGGCGCAGACGCTCATCCTCGTCCTGCTCGGCGCATCGCTCGTCGCGATCTTCACCGGCGTCGACTTCGCGCCGGATCTCGGCTCCCGTCTCGGCAGCGGACTCACCGCCGAGATCGGCTTCTGGACCGTGTTCGCCGTGTTCTTTCCCGCCGTCACCGGAATCATGTCCGGCGTCAGCATGTCCGGCGACCTCAAGGCGCCGTCGAAGAGCATTCCCGCGGGCACCATCTGGTCCGTGCTCGTGACGTTCGTCATCTACGCGGTGCTCATGGTGTGGATGGCGATGCACGCCGACCGGGCGGCCCTCCAGGAGAACAGCCTGATCCTGCTCGACATCGCGAGCGTGCCGATGCTCGTGTACGTCGGGCTGTGGGCGGCGACCCTGTCGTCGGCGCTCGCGAGCCTCGCCGCCGCGCCGCGGACGCTCAAGGCGCTGGCCGACGATCGCGTGATCCCCCGCGGGCTCGGATCGGGCTTCGGCTCCAGCGAGCCGCGCCTGGCGATCCTCGTGACCGCCGCGATCGCCGCCGTCTGCATCGCGCTCGGCGACCTCGACCTCATCGCGCCGATCATCACGATGTTCTTCCTCGCGACGTACGGCATGGTGAACCTCGTCGCGGGCATCGAGCGTCTCGTCGGGAACCCGAGCTACCGGCCGACGTTCAAGACCCACTGGGCCCTGTCGATCCTCGCCGGCCTCGGCTGCGTCGGCGTGATGCTGCTCATCAATGCGATCGCGACCGTCGTCGCCGGCGTCATCATCGCGACGATCTACGTCGTCGTCTCGCGGCGCAGCATCGACGCGGCC
>JAGQOI010000099.1 GCA_020427625.1 Phycisphaerales bacterium
GGGGGCGGCGGCACCTACGTCGCGTTCCTCGTCGCCGGCCTCGTCGCCCTCGTCACCGCCTACTCCTACGCCCGGCTCTCGGTGGCGGTCGCGTCCGACGAGGGCACAGTGTCCTACCTCGACGAGGCGTTCGGCGAGGGCACGCTGACCGGCTCGCTGAACGTGCTGCTGTGGATCGCGTACGTGATCACCACGTCGCTCTACGCGTATGCGTTCGGGTCCTACGGCGCGACGTTCGCGTCCGCTGGATCACAGGCGGCGTGGTCCCACGTCCTGATCACGGCTGCGATCGTGGTGTTCACCGCGCTGAACGTCCTGAGCGCGAAGCTCATCGCCGCGGCGGAGGACTACATCGTGGCGGCCAAGATCGCGATCCTCGTGGCGTTCGTCGCGTACGCGATGACCCGCACGGACCTGAGCGCATCGACGCCCTCGCACTGGGAGCGCCCGGGATCGCTCGTGGCCGGCGGCATGTTGGTGTTCGTGGCCTACGAGGGGTTCGAGCTGATCGCGAACGCGGCCGAGGACATCCGGGATCCGAAGCGCACGATCCCGCGGGCCCTGTACACCTCGGTGCTCTTCACGATCGTGCTCTACATGCTCGTCGCGGTGGTGACAGTAGGGCTCCTCAGCGCCACCGAGATCGTCCGGGCCGCCGACTTCGCCCTCGCGGAAGCGGCGCAGCGGGTGTGGGGGAGCGTCGGCTTCGATCTGATCGTGGTCGCCGCCCTGCTGTCCACCGCGTCAGCGATCAACGCCACGCTCTACGGGACCGCTCGGCTGAGCGTCGACATCGCCCTCGACGGCGAGCTGCCCTCGGCGCTCGAGGACCAGATCGCCGGCAAGCCGCTGGTCGGACTCTTCCTGACGGCCGGCTTCGCGCTCCTCGTCGCCAACCTGGTGCCGTTGGAGGCGATCTCGTCGATGGCGTCGGCCGCGTTCCTCATCGTGTTCGCCGCGGTCAACGCGGCGAACGTCCGACTGGCCGACCGGACCTCGAGCCGACGGTGGCTGTCGGTCCTGGGAGCGGTCATGTGCGTCGGAGCGCTCGTCGCGCTGCTCGCGCACATCGCCGGGAACCGTCCGCAGGACCTCGTGCTCATGGCTGTCATCGCCGCCCTGACCGTGGTCGGCGAACGCACCTACCAGCTCCGCCGACGACGTCGCCCCCTCAGCGACCGGCGATCGCGCCGCGGAGCGCGTTGACGGCGAGGGCGATCGCGAAGAGGGCGATGGCGACGAGGACGATCGTGCCCCCGGAGGGCGTGTCGGCGTAGAACGACGTGGTGACGCCGACGACGGCGGACACGACCCCGAGCACGCAGCCCAGCACCGTGGTGGCGCGGAAGCTCCGGGCCAGGACCTGCGCGGCGGCGATCGGCACGATCATGAGGGCGCTGATCAGGAGCAGGCCGACCACGCGCATGGCCACGACGACGCTCACCGCGGTGACGACGGCGAGCAGCAGGTTCAGGCCGAGCACGGGCAGCCCCGAGGCCGACGCGTGCTCCTCGTCGATCGCCACGGCGTAGAGCACGCGCCGCATCCCGACCGTCACGAGCAGGACCGCCGCGGCCAGGACAGCGAACGTCCAGAGGTCCGACGTCGTGGTCGTCGTGATCGCACCGAACAGGTAGGCGTCGAGGTTGGCCGGCCGACCGGGCGGCGCCTGCGACACGATCACCACGCCACCGGCGA
>JAGQOI010000100.1 GCA_020427625.1 Phycisphaerales bacterium
GATCGGAGACGCCGGCGTGCCGCCGCCTCGTTCACGTTGCTTCGTCGTCCGCGGCGACGGGGCAGCTCAGGTTCCTGCCGTACATCCCCGACCGGTCGAAGCAGCACGGGCGTCGCTTTCCCTTGTCGAGCATGTCACAGGCGTTGTCGATCCGGCGCCCGCGCGTCTCGGCTCGCTTCGCGGAGACGATCCATTGAATCCAGTCTCGGCGGGCGACGGGCGTGATGTCCGCCCACACCTCCCGCGCCGTGGTCGAGGCGGCCGCGAGCGCCGTGCGCAGATCGGCCGGCACCGTGGGCTCCGGCTCCCGATCCGGCGGGACCGGCGCGACGTCCAGCGTGACGGCGTCGCCCACCTGCGCGCCGGCCGCGTCGCGCAGCGTCCGGTCCACCTTCATCCAGTGCCCGCCCTCGCCGTCCGGATCGAGCGTGACCTGGATGGCGACGCCGTTGAAGGTGCCTTCGACGGTCGTCTGGCCCCGTGACGGAAGCCGGGCGCTGGCCGCGTCCGGCAGCTTCAGGAACGTCCATGTGCCGCGTTTCCCGGCCGGGCGCAGGAGCGTCGCGGTGAACCGGATCCGGGAGGTGACGTGCGACGGCCGCGTCGCGGCGGCACGCTTCGCGGACGTCCCGGCGGTCTTCCTTCTGCTTGCCATGCGTTCACTCCGTGGCCGAGGCGATCGTTGCCGCTCACCTGCGGTTCTTCGCCCTAGAACAACACCCGCGTCCGGATCGTCGCCTCGATCCGCTGGAGGCCTTCGAGGGCGGGGGCGCTGTCCTCGGCATCCAGGTCGATGACGACGTAGCCGACGTCGTCGCGGGTCTGGAGGTACTGCGCGGCGACGTTCGCGTTCATGTCGGAGAACACCGTGTTGATCCGCGACAGCACGCCCGGCTCGTTGCGGTGGATGTGCAGCAGACGGTGCGTCCCGGGATGTTCCGACAGCGCGACCTCGGGGAAGTTCACGGCCGTCATCGTCGAGCCGTTGTCGCTGTAGCGGACGAGCTTCTCGGCGACCTCCAACGCGATGTTCGCCTGCGCCTCCTGCGTGCTGCCGCCGATGTGCGGCGTGAGGATCACGTTCGGACACTCGTGCAGCGGCGTGCGGAACGGCTCGTCGGACTGGTTCGAGGTCGGTTCCTCCGGATACACGTCGATCGCGGCGCCGAGCAGACGCCCGTGACGAAGCGCGTCGGCCAGCGCATCGAGATCGACGACGCATCCGCGGCTCGCGTTGATGAGCACGGCCGTCGGCTTCATCATCGCCAGTTCGCGCGCGCCGATGAGATGATCCGTATCCGCCGTCGCGGGCACGTGCAGGGAGACGACGTCGCTCATGGCGAGCAGGTCGCGCAGATCCTCGACGGCCGCGGCATTGCCGAGGTTGAGTTTCTTGACGATGTCGTGATACACGACGTGCATGCCCATCGCTTCGGCGAGGACGCCGAGCTGGGCGCCGATGTTGCCGTAGCCGATGACGCCGAGCGTCTTGCCGCGGATCTCGTAGGCGTGTTCGGCGGACTTGCGCCAGATGCCCTGCTTGATGAGCCGGTCGCGGGCCGGGATCCCCCGGAGCAGCAGCACGGCTTCGGCGAGGACGAGTTCGGCGACGCTGCGGGTGTTGGAGAACGGCGCGTTGAAGACCGGGATGCCCCGCCGGCGGGCGGCGTCGAGGTCGACCTGGTTGGTACCGATGCAGAAGCAGCCGACGGCGATGAGGCGATCGGCGCGGGCGAGCACGTCGGCGGTGAGCTGGGTGCGCGAGCGGATGCCGATGAGGTGGGCGTTCGCGACGGCGTCGGCGAGGGCGTCGGGGGCGAGGGCGTGGGTGACGCAGTCGACGTGGTCGTACCCGGCCGCGCGGAACGTCGCTTCGGCGCCGGGATCGAGGCCTTCGAGGAGCAGGACGTTGATGCGGCTCTTGTCGAACGAGTACTGTCGCGTCATGCGCGGTCGCGCCTTCCGGCATCCCTGCCGCGGCCGGTCACACGCCCCAGTCGGCGAGCAGGGCCGTCACGTCGCCGAGATCGACGAGTCCACTCCCGTCGAGGTCGAGGTCGGGATTCCGCGTGCCCCAGGCCGCGAGAATCATCGACAGGTCACGAGCGTTCACCACCATATCATGGTTCACATCGGCCGGGTCGATGACCTCCGACAGCAGTCGTTCGAAGGTCGCGCTGCGGAAGAACGCCATCTGGTCCCGGGTGAACGCGCCCTTCGGCGCGCCGAGGAGACTCCACTCGTCGGCGAGCAGCAGGTTGAGCCAGGTGCGTTCGAGGATGTCCTGGCCCACCGGCCCGAGCACGCCGTCGTTCAGTTCGGCCTCGATGAGCACGTACGCCCAGAGGTCCGTGTCGCCGGCGACGAGATCCGCCATGAGGTCGGCGTCGTCGACGGGATCGAGCACGAGGGGCGCCGTGGACGGATTCAGCACGAGCTTGTCGCGGATCACCGATGCGCCGGGATGCTGGCCGATCTCGGCGATGAGGAACTGGAGGTAGTCCTCGCCCGACGGAAGCGAGACCTCGCGGCCGCGCAGGACGTTCACCTGCGCGAGGTCGAGCGTGATCTCCAGCGGATTGCCCGGGATGAACAGGCCGACGATGTCGCGCAGCGGCGCGGCGACGCCGGCGTCGAGCCGCCCGGCGGGCGGCGCGGTCGGGCCGAAGAGGTAGTCGAAGGACACGCCCTGTCGCTGGGCGTCGTCGACCGGGCTGACGAACCGGTCCGGGCCGATCTGGACGAGCGGGGGGATGAGCGTGTGGAGGCGGAAGCCGGCTTCGGCGAACTCGAGCATGCCGTGCGGCGCTTCGAGCGGTCCGATCGGCTCGATGCGATCGGCGAGCGCGTCGTAGAGCGTGCGCCCCGTCAGGTAGGTGGCGATCTCGTTGCAGACGATGCCCTGGTAGTACGCCGTCGTGTAGTTCCGCGCCTCGTTGAAGATGTCCCACCAGAGGTCGCTCTGGAACTCGATGGTCGATTCGTCGAGGCGCTCGCGGGCGATGATCCGGTCGACCTGCCGGTTGTGGAGCTTCATGAAGGCGCGGTGGATCTGGGCCGTGATGCCGACGAGATCGTTGCGGGCGTCGCCGATGATGGCGAGACCGCCCGGGCCGCGGAAGAAGTCGGCCGATCCGTCCGGCAGCATGAACAGGCGGAACCGCAGGTTGCTCAGATCCCACGGGCCGATCGTGTTCGGATCCGACGGGTAGTCGAGCGGATGGATGCGGTAGACGGGATCGAGGTCGAAGCCCGGAGTCCGCCGGTTCTGGAAGAACCCCTCGATGAGGACGTAGTTCCGCACGAACGGCTCGATGAGGAACGTGTCGAACCGCTCACGGGTGAGATCGAGGTCGTGATCGATGAACTGCGCGAGGAACGCCGCCCCGACCGGCATGCCGGTCGTGCCGGGAATGCCCGTCGCGTCGGTGAAGCGGGGCGGGAGGTTCGCAGGCAGGGCGTCCGGTCCGCCGCCCGGATCGAGATGGCGCAGGTGGTCGTCGCTCGCGTCGAACGCCGTCTCCGGAACGATGCGGAGGAACTTGTCCTCTTTGGGCACCGGCACGCCGTTGAAGGGACGGGTGAACAGCGGCGCGTCCTGGGCCGACGCCGACGGCGCGAGGAGACCCGCCAGCAGCAGCGGCGCGGCCGCGAACACGGACCTCCCTCGTCTCATCATGGCGCTCCGTCTCCTCCGACTCTGCCGGTCGCCGCCGGTCGCGGCGCTCCGACCAAGGATACGCCGGGTTTGGGGTCCCGGCCAGAGTCCCGTGCTCGGGCGGACCGAGGATTTCGGCACTCGCGGCGCTCCGTGCGGTCTGGTCGGGCGCCGGCGCTCGCGGGCCCGCCGATAATGCGACGTCCGCCCGAATCCGGCCGATTTCGTGACACGGGGGACGCGATGCCGCATCATGGTGAGGGTCGGAGACGTGCCCGTGAATGACCTGAGGCTGGGAGCGATGAACGGGACCGCGGACGACGGCGCTGTTGACACGGCGGCCGCGATCGCCGGGGATCCGGACGCGCTGCACCGGCTCTGGGCCCGGCATCGGCGGTGGGTCGCGGCGATCCTGCTCGCCCACAAGCCGTCCTTCGTCGAACTGGACGACCTGCTCCAGGAGGTCGCGATGGTGATGGTGCGACGCGTGCATGAACTCCGGGATCCCGCCAGTCTGCGGGGGTGGCTGCGGGTGGTCGCGGTGAACGCGGCCCGAGCCGCGGCACGGTCGGCGAAGTGTCGACTCTCGCCCGAGCGTCTGCACGGCCAGGCCGAGCCGCCCGACGGCGTGCGGATCGATCCGACGGCGCTGGACGACACGTCGCGGATCATGGCGCACATCGCCGAACTGCCGGAGGCGTACCGTGAGCCGCTCGTGCTGCGGGCGCTCCAGGACCTCTCGTACCGTCAGATCAGCGAGACGCTCGATCTGCCGGAATCGACCATTCAGACCCGAATCGCCCGCGCCCGTCGGATGCTGCGCGAGGCGGTGGAACGCGATGACCCGACCGATCGCACGACGGATCGACAGGTCATTCCCGGAGGTTTCCGATGACGACCGATCGCATCGACCTGCTCCTGTGCCGCATCGTCGACGGCGGCGCCGCCGCGAGCGAGTGGACCGAATTCGCCGCCGCCGCCGACGCCGATCCGTCCCTGTGGCGCGATCTCGCAGGCATGCAGCGCGATCACGCGCGACTGCGCGAGGTCGTCGCCGATGCCGCGGCCGTCGCGGACCGGGTCGCGCTTCCGACGCCCGCATCGACGTCGTCCCGACCGTCGTCCGCCGGATGGCGTCCGGTCCTGTTCCGTCTCGCGGGTTGGAGCGGGTGGGCGATCGCGGCGTCGCTCGTGCTCGCCTGGTTCTTCGGGCGCGATGTGGCGCCGGTCCCGGCGAACGCGGGCGTCGTCACGGCCGATCACTGCGACACCGCGGCCTGCGGATACCAGACGTACCTGGAGCGCGGCAAGGAGGAGGGCCTCGTGCTCGGGGAGCTGCCGAGCAAGGTGCTCATCAAGGCCGGCCCGAATCCCGAGGGTGAGGGATACGAACTGCTCTACCTCCGGCAGATCCTGGAGCGCGTGATCGTTCCGGATTTCTATCGCACCGGCGGGCAGGATGAGGCCGGCAAGCCGACGCTCATCCAGTTCAGCCCGCCCGCCTCCGGCGCCATGTGACGCCGGCTCGTCCGATGATTCCCGCCCGCGACCGACGCGGGCATTCCTGCGAGGACATGGTCATGACCTTCCAGAACCACGCATCGAATCGACGCCATCTCGTTTTCGGCGCGATGCTCGCGCTCGTGGCCGCGCCGTGGGTGGGCGCGGCACCCGGCGCTGCCGCGCCGGTTCGCGAGGACGCAAAGCCCGCGACCGTGGAGCGTCGTGCCTTGCGCACGATCGTGCTCGACGCGGATCCGCTGCACGAGCGCAAGACCGACGCGCGTTCGGTCGAGGTGCGGATGGCGGACGGCAAGATGAACGTCTGGGTCGACGGCGAGGCGATCGATCTCGCGCGGGTGCGCGAGGAGAACGGTCATCTCGTCGTGCTCGACGAGGACGGCAAGCCGATCACGACGATCGGCACGGGGTTCGACGCGAGCGGCACCTCGTCGATGGTCCTGCCCGGGATCGAGCTCGACACCCGCATCGAAGCGATGCTGCAGGGCCTCATGGTGCCGGACGACGGGACGTTCACGTTCGAGTTCGGACCGGTCTCGGTCGCGCCGACGCCCCCGGCCGTGATGATGGGCGTGACGCTCGCGCCGGCGGACGCGGCGACGGCGTATCACCTCGGCGTCGATGCCGGCGCCGTCACGCTCGTCACCTCGGTCATCGACGACCTGCCCGCCGCCCGCGCCGGACTGCACCAGTACGATCTCATCACGGCCATCGACGGACGCACACCGGCGGCGCCGGCGGATCTGCATGCGATCCTTCGGGACCGCGCGGCCGGGAGCACGATCACGCTCACCGTCATCCAGGCCGGTCGGACCGTGCAGATTCCGGTCGTACTCGAAGCGTTCGATGCCGAGCGTCTGCACCAGTCGACCACCGACGGCCTGCTGCGCTGGAGTCCGAA
>JAGQOI010000002.1 GCA_020427625.1 Phycisphaerales bacterium
CGTGATGGCCGTCGACCGGAACGGCGCCGCCGCCCTCGCCGGACTTCGCGCCGGCGACGTCATCCTCCAGGTGAACGGCACCGCCATCCGATCCATCGATGACTTCCGTGCCACGCTGTCCGCCCGCCCGGACCCGCACGGACTGCGACTGCTCGTCCAGCGCGACGGCGCCAGACAGTTCGTGATCGTCAAGACCGGATGATCCCCGGAGAACACGCCCCCCCTCTCTCCTGACCCCGCCGCGACACGACCCCCACGTGCCGCGGCGGGTCGTCGTTCGTACAATGCCGATCGCATGGCGAAACGACGAGCCGCGGCACCCCCCATCCATCCGACGACCCCCGACGCCTGGGCCGCCGAAGCCCTGCGCGATCCGCTCGCCCTTCTCAACGATCACGCGCACCTGGAGAAGAAGGCCGCGACCAACGCGCTCGAACTGCTCCACCGCTGGCCCGACCCCTCGCCGCCCGAGAACTGGGTGCTCATGATGACCGCGATCGCCCGCGACGAGGTCGAACACCTCGCCGTCGTCACCCGATGCATCGCCCGCCGCGGGGGCACGCTCACCCGCGGACATCGCAACCCCTACGCGAACGCGCTGCACGCGCTCGTCCGGCGCGGCGGCGCCGACGACACCATGGACCGACTCATGGTCTGCGCCCTCATCGAAGCCCGATCCTGCGAACGCTTCGAGATCCTCTCCCGACACTGTCCCGACGAGGAACTCGCGCGACTCTACGATGACCTCTGGGCGTCCGAACACGGGCACTATCGCGTCTTCCTCAACCTCGCGACCGAAGTGCGCCCGAAGCCGATCGTCGATCGGCGCTGGCGCGAGATGCTCGACGCCGAAGCCGAGATCATCCGGACGCAGCGACCGGGATGCCGCATCCACAGCTGGCCCGCCTGACCGATCGACGCCCGGCACGACCCCACGCCCACGAGGAACCACGGTGCGGATCGCGACCCGAATTCGGTGGCTTGTGCTCGGCGTCGTCGTCGTCACCGCGACCGCCATCGGCGTCGTGCTCTTCTGGGGATACGCCCGCATCGTCGAGCGACAGCAACGCGACAGCATCGCCCGTCGCGTTCACCTCGAATCCGAACGCATCGGCGCCGCGTTCGAGGAGATCCGACACGACGTCACCCTGCTCTCCAACCTCTCTCTCGCCACCCGCCTGCTCGTCGATCGCGACGACGAGGCCGGACGAACCCGACTCGGCGAGTTCTTCGTCGACATGCTCGAGGCGAAACCCAACTACGCCCAGGTCCGTCTCATCAGCGGCGACGACGGACGCGAGATCGTTCGCGCCGACCGCGACCCGACGACCGGCGCCGTCCGCATCGCGCCACGCGATGCACTTCAGGACAAGGCCGACGAGCCCTACCACCGCGCCGCCGTCGCGCGGCCGCCCGGAACGACGTTCCTCGCCGAGACCACCCTCAACCGCGAACATGGCACCATCACCATGCCCCTGCAACCGATGATGCGGGCCACGATCACCATCGGCGACGAGACCGGGCGCTCCCGCGGCTACGTCATCATCAACATCGACTTCCGACGTTTCGTCGCGGTCCTCATGCCCGAACGCAAGGACGACATCCTGCTCCTCGCCAACGCGGACGGCGACTACCTCGTCCACCCCGACGAGACGCGCACGTTCGGCTTCGATCGCGGCCGCCGACATCGACTCACCGACGACTTCGCCGGCGTCGAGGCGCTCCTCGGCGAGACGCCCGCGAAGACCAGCGTCCGGACCCGCGACGCCGCCGGACGATTCGCGCACTTCCAACGCATCGACGGCCAGGTCGACGTACGCGACCAGACCCTCATCTTCGGGATCGTCGGGTCCGAGGCCGCCGTCGCCGATCGCGCGGCCGTCGTCGCCTGGCGCGCGCTCGGCATCACCGCGATCCTGCTCCTCGCCGCGCTGTGCGTCGCGTCATGGCTCGCCCACCGCCTCGTCCGCCCGCTGCACGACCTCACGTCGGCCGCCGACGCCCTCGTCGAGACGCCCGACGCCGTCGCGCTGCCCGCCCTCGATCGCGCCGACGAGATCGGCGTGCTCGCGCGGGCCTTCCGGAACATGATCGATCGCCTCGGCGAACGTGAACGACGACTCCGAGCCGCCGGCGCCCGCATCGATCGCGCGAATCGCGATCTCGATCACTTCGCCCGCATCGCGGCCCATGATCTGCGCGAGCCGGCGCGACGCATCGCCGGCATGGTCGACGCCGTCGCCGGACGCGAGTCGGGACGGCTCACGCCCGCCGGTGCCGC
>JAGQOI010000101.1 GCA_020427625.1 Phycisphaerales bacterium
CGCCCGCGCCGCCGCGAAGCCGCCGCCTCCGGCCCGACATTGAGAAATCTGTCACGAAGTCAGGTGCAAATCGGGCGGCCGGGTCGATGGGGGGGCCTATGATGGCGTCGCCGAATCGGCTCCGAGGGTCAGTTCGAGGCGGAGTTCCGGTCATGGTGGCCGGTCTCGGACGGATCCGTTTCGAGAGACGCCATGTCCGATCGTCTGTCCTCCACCGACGTCGTGTCGACCCCGTCCCGCGGGCCGTTGACGTTGTTGCTCAACCTGTTCAGCAGCATCTGGTTGGGCATCACGTTGCTCACGCTGCTGTTCATCTACTCGTCGCTCGGCAGTGCCGTGCCGCCGCTGCGGCAGTTGCGCGTGTTCGACATGACCGAGTTCGAGTGGTTCCACTGGTGGCCGTTCGACCTCCTCATCGCGCTCATCTGCATCAACCTCGTCGTCGCGACGCTCCGACGGATTCCGCTCACGATCCTCACGCTCGGCGTGTGGATGATCCACGGCGGCATCATCATCCTGTGTCTCGCGAGCGTCTGGTACTTCTCGACGAAGATCGAGGGCGACACGCCGGTCATCCGGCGTCAGGTGCGGATCACGACCGCCGACGGTTCGACCGGCGCGCTGCCGGTCGTGCCGGGCACGATCACGACGGTCGGCGCCGGGCCGGGTCGCGTCTCGCTCCAGGTCGTCGACGTCGATCCCAACTGGGTGCTCCCGGCCGGGAGTCGGTCCGGCACGGCGATGCGCGTGCTCGTCGACATTCAGACGGCGCAGGGCGGCTTCATGCGCCAGCTCGTCGCGGGTCATCCGGACCTCAGCGAGGACATCGTGTCGACGGGCGATCCGAATCGGCCGCGGGCGCGGGCGATCAACGTCGTCGGCACGCCGCTCGTCGATCCGACGTTGCGCCTCGAACTCCAGTACGAGTCGCAGGACTGGGTCTACCTGATGGATTCCCGGGCGCTGTACATCCGCAAGGTGGGCACGACGGCGTGGCATGAGCGTCCGATCCACGGGTTGCCGCGGTATCACGATCGCGTCGCGTCTTCGGACGACGTCTGGGCCGACGGTGCCGCGCCGCTGCCGCGCCCGTTGCGGATCGAGATCCCGCCCGCGGGCGTCGACGACCCTGCGCCGGGCGTCACGTTCGGCGTCTCGGGGTATCTGCGGTACGCGACGATGCAGTCGCAGTACCAGCGTGGGGATGCGCAGTCCGCGCCGCTCAACCCGATCGTCGATCTCACGCTCTCGGCGCCGATGATGACCCGGCCGTACCAGTTGGCCGCGTTCGACCCGGTCTCGCGGACGGCGGAGGGCGGCGCGCTGGAGTTCCGCTGGGTGAACAGCATCGCCGAACGCGAGCGGGCGCTCGTCCGCCGCGCGCCGGAGTTGCAGATCGCGGTCCCGGAGGCCGGCGTCGACGTCGTCGTGCCCGTCGAGCTGCTCACCGGCGGCGCCCCGGAGGCGCCGTTCGTGCCCGTACCCGGAGCCGACTACGAGTATCGCGTCGAATCGCTCCAGGACGCCATGGAAGTGCAGCCCGGCCAGTTCGTCTGGCTCGCGATCGTCGAGTTCCGGCGCGGCGACACGCGGTTTCGGCGCTGGGTGTTCAGCGAGCCGTCCCTCAATCGCGACTTCCCGGTCGATGCGCCGGGCGGCGACATGCACGGTGCCGCGGCGGCGCCGGATGAGGGCCTGGTCACGACCTACCGGCCGGGCAATCAGCCGGCGATGGTCACGGTCATCGCGGGACCGACGGACGCGGACCTCGGCATCGCCGCGGGCACGCCGGACGGCGGCGACGCGGTGTGGACGGATGCGACGATCGGCACGCCGGTGCCGGTCGGCGGCAACGCGGCGTTGACGGTGACCATCAACCGGTTTGCCGCGTACACCCGCGAAATCACGCGTCCGCTCATCGTTCCGGTCGAGCAGCGCAACAAGGACGTCGGCGTGCAGTTGTCGATGATCCAGGTGCAGGTGCCGACCTCGTCGGGCACGACTTCGACGTGGCTCAACTACAACCACTACGCGTTCGAGGACGCGAACCACAACCTGCGCCGGTACGCCTTCCGCCCGCGCGTCGTGCGGCTGCCGGACGGCACGCAGTACGAGTTGCTCTTCTCCCGCGAGCGTCTGCCGCTGCCGGCGCCGGTGGCGCTGGATGATTTCCGGGTGACCTCGCATGTCGGCGGGTTCACGGGCGAGATCTCGAGCATCCGCGACTGGACGAGCATGGTGACGTTCGAGACCGACCGCGGCTGGACACCGCCGGTGCCCGTGAGCATGAACGCGCCCGCGACGCACAAGGGCTTCTCCTTCTTCCAGGCGCAATGGGATCCGCCCGACGAGCCGCGGTTCGAGGGCGATCCCGGTTCGCGCGGCCTGAACTACACGGTGCTCGGCGTCGGCAACCGCAACGGCGTCGTGCTCCAGCTCGTCGGGTGCTGCATCGCGGTGTTCGGCATGTTCTGGGCGTTCTACGTGAAGCCCATCATCAAGCGTCGGCGTCAGCAGCGGGTCTACGCCTCGGTTCGCGCGGGCGGCGGCGCGTCGGGTCGCGGCGCGAACGGCATGCTCGATGCGCCGGTCGCGGGACGGGCGCTGCGGTCGGCGTCGGTGGAGGACGAAGCATGAAGCAGGTGACCCGGCGGTTCGGATTCGGTCTGCTCGCGATGATCGTCGCGACGGTGACGGCGCTGGCGGCGACGCCGACGCTGCAGGCCGCCTCGGACGACTCGTCCTTCGCCGCGGCGGTGGACCTCGAGCCCTTCGGGCGCATGGCGGTCTTCACGGACGGGCGTCTGAAGTCGTTCGCGTCGCACGCGAGCGCAATGATGCAGTTCGTGTCGGGTTCGCGGCGGATCGACGGGCACGCGCCGGGGTTCACGTACCTCGACCTCCTGTTCCGTCCCGCCGCGTACGCGGACGTCGCGATCATCTTCGTCAAGAAGAAGCCGATCCGCGCCGAGCTCGTGCAGGCGATGCGCAACTCGGCGATGTTCATGCGCTCGTCCGACGCGGAGGCCGAGCTCGAGCGCTTCTTGGACACGGGTCTCATCCGGGCGTCGTGGCTGACGGATCCGACCGTCGCCGAGTTGCGGGCGCGCCTGAGCCGCGATCTCATGCGCTACGCCAAGCCGATGGGCGAGATCGACACCGCGCTTGCCGTGAACGATCCCCGCGTGCTCGGCCAGGCGTTGCGGCTGCTGCCGCCGGCGGACGAGTCGGTGCAGTCGCCGTGGCGGGCGATCGCAGACGCGTCTCGTCCGGAGATCGCCGGGTCGTACGGACCGAAGGCGGCGCTCGTGCAGGAGGTCGGTCGCCAGTGGGAGGCGTTGCGGGCGGCGTGGGCGGCGCAGGATGCCGCGGGCGTGAACGCGGCGGCGGCGATCCTCGTCGACCGTCTGCCCGAGCTCGCGCCCGCGATCTACCCGGACCAGTCGCGCCTGGGGTGGGAGAGCTGGTACTTCCGCAGCGCGAACATGACGTGGGTGTGGATCGTCTACGTGTTCAGCGCGATCTTCTTCGTGATGGCGACGGCGTATCGCTGGCGCTGGGCGTGGCTGGTCGGGCTGGGGATCTTCCTCGCGGCGTTCGGTCTGCACACGTTCGCGCTGGGTCTGCGCTGGTACGTCTCGGGCCGGTGGCCGAACTCGAACATGTTCGAGGCGGTGACGACGGCGGCGTGGTTCGGCGGGTGTCTCGCGCTGGTGCTGGAGGTCGGACTGCGCCGGACGCCGATGCGGAGCATGTTCGGTCTCGGCAGCGCGGTCGCCTCCATGACCGCCCTCATGGCCGCGTACTACCTGCCGCTCCAGTTGAACCCGAACATCGGCAACATGATGCCGGTGCTGCACGACGTCTGGCTGTACATCCACACGAACGTGATCATCTTCTCGTACTGCCTGATCTTCATGGCGGCGGTGGTCGCGGCGGCGTACCTCGTGTACCGGATCTTCGGCGGCGATCGCGAGTACGCCCGGGTGGGCGGCGCGGGTTCGTTCATGTCGATCCGGCCCGACGGCTCGACCTATCTCGAGGCGAACCGATCCTCGCTGGGCGTGGTGCTCGACGGCGCGACGATGGTGCTCATGGAACTTTCGTTCATCATGCTCTGGACGGGACTCGTCATGGGCGCGATCTGGGCGGACCATTCGTGGGGACGGCCGTGGGGATGGGACCCCAAGGAGGTCTTCGCGCTGAACACGTTCCTCGTGTTCGCGATCCTCGTGCACGTCCGCATGAAGGTGAAGGACAAGGGCCTGTGGACCGCGCTGCTCGCCCTGTTCGGCGCGGTGGTGATGCTGTTCAACTGGATCTTCATCAACTTCTACATCAGCGGCCTGCACAGCTACGCGTGAGGCGCCGCCGGGCCGCCGGTCGACGACGACTCCGCCGCCCGTTCACGGTTCAGCCCGCCGTAGGTCGCGTAGAGCAGCAGGAAGGCGAGCGGCCCGGCGAGGAGCCAGGTCGTGCCGTGGATGAAGCCGAGTTCGTAGACCGGCGCGCACACCAGGATGATCATCGCGAACCGCGCGTACGTGTGACGCCGGCGCCGCAATCGACGCCAGGGTCCGATGAACAGCAGCACGTACGCGGGAAAGACCAGGCCGTAGAAGACGAGCATCCGCAGGTAGAGGTCGATGCCCGCGCGGCCGGGATCGTCGAACACCCGCGCGATGAACACGACCGGAATCGCCAGCACCGCGAGCAGCGCGAGCGCCGTCGGCGACACCGCCGGTGCCGCGTGCTCGTCGCCCGTGGCCCGCAGTTCCCGCAGGTGCGCCCCGACGGTGAACGTCGACTGGACGAGCAGGTGCGTGAACACGACGCCCGGCAGCGAGATCACGCCGGCGTAGGCGGCCGTGAACAGCAGCATCACGGCGAACGTCGCGCCGAAGATGCCGAAGGCGTGACGTGACGGCGCGGCCTGCCGGGCGCGATGGAACGTGAGGTCGAGGTACGGGCACAGCAGGAACCCGAAGATCACCGTCGGCGCCAGCCAGAGCAGGGCCTCGCCGCCGTGGGTCGGCCAGGTCCGCGCCCCGAGCTCGTCGACGCCGAACCACAGGAACGCACCGAGCGACATGAGCCAGGCGCCGGCGCCGAGCCACGGCCAGGCCCGCTGCGGCGCGCGGCTCAGGGCGAGCCCGACGCCGAAGATGCCCAGCGCGAGCGCCGGCCCGATCCAGTCCGGCGTCGGCAGCGACGCGTCGAGACCCGGCAGCGGCAGCGTCCAACGCATCGCCAGGAACGGAATGAAGAACATGTGGTACGCGATCGTCACGACGCTGAACCAGCGCATCGCGGCGAGGTGACGACGCACCATGCCGAGACTCGCGTCGCGGGTCAGCACGTAGCCGAGCGCGGCACAGCCGAGGACGTTCGGCGCGGCGAACACGAGCAGGCCCGGCCAGCCGTAGCGATCGAGCATGATGATCGGCAGGAACATGCCGATGCACCATGTCCAACTGCTGGCGCAGTAGAGACCCCAGCCGATCGTGCGGATCAGGTCAGACACGGTTCGGAGTGTACCGGGTGCGGGAAACCGGAGCGAGGCGACCGGTCAGTCGGCGTCGTCGGACTCGACGTCCCGGCCGCGCCGACGCGCGGCCTTCTCGCGGATGTGCGACTTCGGCGTGCAGTGGAACGTGATCGTGCATCGTCCGACGCGGAGTTCCTTCCCGCGCTTGTGGAGTTGCTGTCGCACTTCCATCTCGAGATCGATGTTGAACTCGTCGCCGCTCGTCATCTTGTCGCGCACGTCCTCGCTGTTGACGACGTGATACACGGCGGGTCCGCGGCAGGGACGGAGGAACCGGTACTTCATCTCCTTGCAGACGACGACGTAGTTGTCGCCGCACTCGGAGAAGAGGAAGAGTCCGGCCGCGACCTCGGAGTTGCCGAGCAGGGCCGCGCCGGCCATCGCGTTGTACCAGTTGCGGTTGAATCGTCGGAACGGCAGGACGGCGCTGAACTTGTTCGAGTCGAGGCGCTTCATCGTGATGCCCGACCGGAAGGCGTAGGGCAGCCAGATGAGCGAGCACAGCTTCTGCCAGAAGGCGTTGCGCGTGCTCAGACGACTCACGAACGCCTCGCAACGCTGGACGAGCGTCCGCTTCCGCGGCGGCGCGCCGAGTCCGGCGGTCGGCAGACTGGGATCCAGCTTGGCAGTCGACACGGGCTCGCCCTCGTGGGGGACCGGCAGGCGAAGGGATCGGCCGCCGACACTCGGGCGCGGCCGATCGAAGGACCTATGCTAGGGAATCCCCCGGACGGGTTCCAGCCCGACCGGTTTTCCATTCCATGCCGCTCGGCGGCCTCCCGTCGATCGGACCTTCCGGAGACCCGCGATGCAGCGAGCATCGTTCGCCCCTCACGCCCTCCTGACCCTGCTGGCGACCCTGGCGACCATCGGCTGTGCCGGGCCCGGCGCCACGGCGAGGTCGACGCTGCCGACGCCGCCGGGCCCGCTCTACCCGCACGCGGCCGTCGCGGCGGACCACGTTCTGGCGTCGGAGGCGGGTCTGGAGATGCTCCGGGCGGGCGGCAACGCGGTGGACGCCGCGGTCGCCGCGAGCTTCACCCTGTCCGTCGTGCGGCCGTTCTCCTGCGGTATCGGCGGGGGTGGATTCATGGTGATCGCCCGTCCCGGCGCGGATTGCCGGATCGTCGACGCGGTCGCGCTGAACTACCGCGAGGTGGCGCCGGCGGGCGTCGATCCGATGTACTTCACGCGTCTGGACGACCCGGTCGCGTCCCGGTTCGGCGTCCGGGCGGCGGGCGTTCCGGGCACCGTCGCCGGGCTCCTGCACGCGCTGGAGCACTACGGCACGCTCGACCGGGCGACGGTCCTCGCGCCGGCGATCCGGATCGCGCGGGACGGGTTCGCCGTCGACGATGCCTACGTCGGCGCGGTCGCCGCGGTCGCGACGGCGCGCACGGAGCATCCCGCGATCATCGATCGCAGCGAGCGTCTCTGGACGCACCTGTGCAAGGGCGGCACGATCCGCGCGGGCGACATCATCCAGCAGCCGGAACAGGCGCATGCGCTGGAACTCATCGCCGAGCACGGCGCGGCGGCGTTCTATCGCGGACCCATCGGCGACGCGATCGTCGCGACGATTCGAGCCGAGGGCGGCGCGATGCGGGCGTCCGATCTCGCGTCGTACGAGATCCGCACGTCGTCGCCGCTGCGCGGGCGGGCGTTCGGGTGCGACCTGCTCACCATGCCGCCGCCGAGCAGCGGCGGGATCGCGATTCAGCAGATCTTCGGGCTGGTCGACCGCGGCTTCGACGCCTCGGCGATGCGCTCGCCGCGCGATCCCGCGTACGTGCACCTGCTCACGGAGTCGATGAAGCACGCGTTCGCGGACCGGGCCGCCTGGCTGGCGGACGACGCCTTCGTCGACGTGCCGGTGGCGTCGTTGCTCGACGCGTCGTATCTCGACGCGTTGTCGGCGCGGATCGATCCGAGTCGGACGCACGCGTCGGACACGTACGGCTCGCATCCGCAGCTCCCGTCCGACGGCGGGACGAGTCACCTGTCGATCGTGGATGCCTCGGGCATGGCGGTCGCGTGCACGGAGACGATCAACCTCCAGTTCGGGTCGCTCGTGATGGTGCCGGGCTTCGGGATCGTGCTGAACGACGAGATGGACGATTTCACGACGATTCCCGGCGGCGCGAACGCGTTCGGGCTGGTGCAGTCGGACGCCAACCTGCCCGCGCCCGGCAAGCGACCGTTGTCGAGCATGTCGCCGACGATCGCGCTGCGCGACGGTCGGGTGGTGATGGTCGCCGGCGCGTCCGGCGGGCCGCGGATCATCAGCGGCACGGCGCAGGTCCTGCTCAACGGGTTGGTCTGGGGTGATGCGCCGAACATCGCCGTGACGCGACCGCGGGTGCATCACCAATGGGCGCCGGACGTGCTGTGGTTCGAGTCCTTCTGGCCGGACGATCGTCTGCGCAACGTGATGTCCTCGCGGTACGGTCACGCGACGGACGAGCGTCGGGACGTGGGCGTGGTGCAGGTGATCCGGGTGATGGAGGACGGCATCCTCGCGACGTCCGACCCCCGCAAGGGCGGCCGCGCGGCGGGGATGTAGGGGCGGGGCCGGCGGCGGGGCGGTCCCCCGCCCGCGGTGACCGCTCGGCGCGGTGCCGGTATAGTTCGGGGTCATGATGCCATCCGACGATCCGCGGCCGCCCAAGCGTGAGACCTACGACCTGCTCGGGGGACCGATCGCGCCGCCGGCGCTGCCCGGACGCGTGGTGGTCGGCGAGTCCGACTACGAAGCGGTGGATCTTGCCGCGTCGGATCTCGTCGCGCAGGCGATGAACTGCGTGCGCGAGTTCGGCGACTTCCATCTCGCGTTGTCCGGCGGGCGCACGCCGCAGCCGCTCTACGAGCGGCTCATGTACGACCCGGACTTTCGCGCGGTTCCCTGGCAGCGCACGCACCTGTGGATCGTCGACGAGCGGTGCGTCCCGTGGGACGACCCGCGTTCGAACTTCGGCATGATCCACGACACGATCGTGCAGCACGCCGACCTGCCGCCCGAACAGGTGCACCCGATGCCCGTCCTGCTCGACGGCGGC
>JAGQOI010000102.1 GCA_020427625.1 Phycisphaerales bacterium
CCGAAGTCCTCGGCCGCCTCGCTGCCGTGGTACTGCCGGAGCATCCGCAGCGCCACCCTGAGCGTGCCCGACTCGTTGGGCTGGTAGTACCGCTGGGCCCACCGCCAGTAAGCGGCGATCACCATCGCCACGGTCGGGCGTCCGTCGGCCGCTTCGGATTGCGCGGAGGTGCCGCGCTCGATGCCAGCGTCGGCGGGCTCGGGGTGGCGTCGGCCGCCCGCCTCCCACGCGGCGATAAGGCGGTGGTAGCGCTCGCGGCTCGCGGGCGAGCCGTACTCCCCGAGCCAGTAGTCGCGCCGGCGCTTGGTGACGGCGTCGGTGAGGGTGACGATGGCCTGGTCGTAGCCAGAGCGCTTGCGGTACGCGGGTGTTTTGGGCATTGACGGACGCTCCCGAACGCTGGAGCGCGGTGTAGCACCGCGCTGATTTTGGCGTTTCGGGCTGCGCCGCCGGTTGGCGGGTTTCCGCAAGTCGCGGACTCAGCCAGAGTTGTGAAGAAAGCGGGTGACCGGACTCGAACCGGCGACATTCAGCTTGGGAAGCTGACGCTCTACCAACTGAGCTACACCCGCATCAGTCGAGCACATTCTAGCAGGCGCTCGCAGAATCCCGCAACGGGCGGAGGTTGGGGGCGGGTTGGCGGCGCGGGCTTCGGGTGCTCCCCCCCATCGTCGTTGTCGCACCGGGGCGAACGATCTCGACCTCCGGCGTGCCCAGGTTCGTTCCGAGCGTCGTCCGCATGGCGTGCAGGTCGATCACGCGCCCCTCGGCGTCCCGGTCACGATCCGGGTCTTCGGCCGTCGCCGCCGTCCCGAAGCCGGCATGACGAGCTCCCCCGCCTCGCCCGGACGACGTCCTCGTGTGGGTGACACCGAACGACGGCGCCTCACGAAGGCGCCCGCCCGCGCCTGAGCCACCGGAATCCGACCGTGTCTCGCGATGCCGATGCCTGCACGCGTGCGGATGCGTCGCATCAGCCGCCGGACGCGCCGGACGCGTCGAGTCCGATGGTCGACTCGTCTTCGATCAACTGGCGCAGAGCCGCGCGGGCGCGATGCAGTCGGACCTTCACGGCGCCGGTACTGATGCCCATGACGAACGCGGTGTCGCTCGTTCCCAGGCCGTGCATGTCGCGCAGCACGATGACCGTGCGGTAGGGGTCCGGAAGCCTCGACACGCATCGGCGCACCAGGGCGCGGCGGACACCGGCGTCGAGTTCGAGCATGCTCGCGTCGGCGCCGGTCGGCCGGCCGCGCACATGGTGTCCGTCGCCGCCGAACCGCGGCAGCAGTCCGTGAATCGACACGAACGGGCGCCGTCGTGTGCGCCGACGATGCATCAGCGCCGTGTTGACCAGGATGCGCAGCGCCCACGTGCTCAGGCGGGCGTCGCCGCGGAACTGGTCGAGGTGGGTCAGTGCGCCCATGACGGCGTCCTGGGCGACGTCCTGGGCGTCATGCTCGTGGTCGACGAGCGTCGAGGCCGCGGCGAGCATGCGCGGGTAGATCTCGCGGACGAAGGCGTCGGTGGCCGTCCGGTCGCCGCGGCGGAGGGCGGCGACGCGAGCGGATTCGACGGCCGGGTCGAAGTCGGCGGCGGGCGAAGAGGCGATCGGAATCATGTTGAGTCCCTCCCTTCGACGGGCGTGTCGAAGTCCGGGGGTCTCAACGCAACGATCGTGCCGGTTGCCGCGCTCCGTCCGGCGGCGGCGGTAAGGTGTGATGGGACGGTCGGTTCCGACGGTCTCGTCGGTCCGGCGGAGACGCGGTTCGCGGGTTCGCGCCCACGACATGTCGTGGAATCTACGCCGGGTCGCGTCCGGGCCGGCCGATGCCGAGCATCTTCATCCGACTCCGCAGCGTGCTGGGTTTCACCTGGAGGCGCGTCGCGGCGCCGTGGGGACCGTCGACCACCCAGCCGCACAGTTCGAGCGTGTGCCGGATATGGTCGCGCTCGACGTCGCGCAGCGACCCGGCGCCGTGCGTTCGACCGATCGTCGCGTCGGCGCGCGGCCCCCGGTCGGTCGGGACCGGGCCCAGCATCTCCTCCGTGATCACGAGCGGCTGACCGGACGGGGCGAGGATCACGGCGCGTTCGATGATGTTCTCGAGTTCGCGCACGTTGCCCGGCCAGGCGTAGGCGGCGAGGCGCCGCACCGAGGCCGCGTCGATCGCGTCGATCGACTTGCCGCAGCGACTCGCGAAGCGGGCGGCGAACCGGCGGGCCAGCAGCGGCACGTCTCCGGCCCGGTCGCGGAGCGGCGGCATGCGGATGGGGAAGACGTTGAGGCGGTAGTACAGGTCGCCGCGGAACGCGCCGTCGTGCACGGCCCGCGCGAGGTCTCGGTTCGTCGCCGCGATCACGCGCACGTTGACGCGCTGCGTGTGCATCGAGCCGACGGCCTCGAACTCATGTTCCTGGAGCACCCGCAGGAGCTTGACCTGCACGTCGAGCGGCATCTCCGCGATCTCGTCGAGGAAGATGGTGCCGCCGTCCGCGAGGGCGAACCGTCCCATGCGCCGCGCCGTCGCGCCGGTGAAGGCGCCCTTCTCATGACCGAAGAGTTCGCTCTCGACGAGACTCGCGGGCAGGGCCGCGCAGTTCACCTTGATGAGCGGCCGCTCCGAGCGTCGGGAGTGTTCGTGGATGGCGCGGGCGACCAGTTCCTTTCCCGTGCCGGTCTCGCCGAGGATGAGCACGGTCGAGTCGGTGGGCGCGACGTGCGTCACGTTCGTGAGCACGTCCCGCATCGCCGCGGAGCCGCCGATCATCTCCTTGAAGTCGTGCTCCTGGCCGATCTCCTGGCGCAGGTAGACGTTCTCCGCGGCCAGGCGATCGCGCAGGCGGTTCACTTCCTCGTGGGCGAGACAGTCGTCGAGCGCGACCGCGACGGCGCCGGCGATCTGCGAGACCGTGGTCCACCGCAGGTGCCGATAGGCATCCCGGTCCGACGCCATGAAGAACAGGGCGCCGCGCGTCCGATCGCCGGTCACGAGCGGCACCGCGCACAGGGACTCCATGCCCCGGCGCTCCATCACCGAGTACGTCACCGGAAACCGCCGGCGCAGCGACTCCCGCGACGGCGCGACGAACCACTCGCGATGCTCCATGACCCAGTGACACACCGTACCGTCCCGAGGCAGGATGGTAGGCGTCGTCGGCGCCCCGGGCGCGTCCCGTCGGGCGAGGACGTGACCCTGGAGCTTGTTGCCCTCGACCGGAAGCTCGATCCCGAAGATCGCCGTGTCGATCAGACGCTCCAGTTGAGCCGCGATCGCGCCGAAGAGCTGGTCGCGGTTCAGGTGACTGCCCACCGCCGCGTGCACCTGCAGGATCGCCGCGGCCTCCTCGCTCATGGTCTGCAGACGCTCCAGCTCCGTCGCCGCGCGATCGGCGAAGATGCGGAACACGAGCAGATTGCGCTGTTCGGGCGGCATCGGTCGCGTGTCGCACACGGCCAGGTGCCCGAGCACGTTGCGGCGCGAGTCGAACAGCGGCACGCCGAGGTAGCTCTCGATGTTGAGATCACCGAGCATCGCATCATCCGGATACAGGGCCTGCACGTCGCACGGATGATGGCATGGCTGGCCGCTGAGCACGCGCTCGCACGGCGTGCCCGTCAGCGCATACTCGAAGTCGGGCTGAACCCCGCCGTCACCCCAGAACGCGAGCGTGCGGACGTGCCGGCGGTCCTCGGTGAACTCGGTGACCAGGGCGTGCGCGACGTCCATCGCGTGCGCGAGGTTGGTGACGAGCAGATCGAAGTAGGTCTCGCCGGTCGACTGCGCCGTGCCCTCGGCGACCGCACGCAGCACGCGCAGCTCGGCGTCGTCCGCCGCCGCGCGATCCACCGCGACCGCCGGGTCGGACTCGTCTCGATGCGATGATGACGATGGGTGCGCCATGTCACGCCGTACCCCATGGGAATCGACAGTATATCTTCCGGAAGGTCGGCATTCGTCCGTCGCCGGGCGGGGAATCCCGGCCGTGCCGCCGATCAATGGAACTCGAGCACGGCGAGCGTGACGTCGTCGCGGGCGGGCGCCGACCCCATGTGGGAGGCCCGGATCGCCCGCACCGCCATCTTGAGGTCGCGCAGGGGGACGTTCCCGAGGCCCTGCAGAGTCTCCAGAAGCCGCTCCATCCCCAGTTGCCGCCCGAACCCGTCGGCGCTCTCCGTCAGGCCGTCCGTCAGGATGAGCAGGCGGTCGCCGGGCGTCACCGCGACCGTCGACCGCCGGTAGGCGACCGACGGCATGACCGCCAGCGGCAGACCGGCGAGCCCGGGCCCCGTCGCCGGCTCGAGCGCCCGCCAGGCCCGCGCGTCCTGACGGTACAGCAGGGCCGGCGGGTGACCGGCCGAACAGAAATGGAGCAGGTGCCGGCCGCGAACGTAGCTGTACACGGCGGCGGTCCCGAGCATCTCGAGCTGGTGCGAACAGGCCATCCGGTTCAACTCGGTGAGTACCGCGGCATCGTCGCCGTCGTTGAGGCAGTGCACCATCGAGTCGTAGAGCCAGTCGCCGACCTCGTTCACCGACGCGCCGTGACCCACGACGTCCGCGATCGCCAGACGCGTGAGCATGTCGTGATCGCAGACGCTGAAGTAGTAGACGTCGCCCCCGCGCGTGCCGTCGCACGCCGCGGACCAGATCGACGACGACAGCGCACTCGTCCGCACGTCGAGATCGATGTCGTGCGTGCCGCCCCAGACCTCGGAACATCGCACCCGGCGCGACTCGGTCGAGGCACGAGGAACGGATCCGGCGACGTCGGCAGTTGACCACGGGCTCATGGCACACTCCTTCAGCAGTGTCATCGCCGGCTGATCCGACGTGCCGACGCGATGATCCGAACCAGATCCGTCGGCACGCCCGAGGCGCCGGGCGCCGGGGACGGCCGCGCGTCGCCGACGAGCTCGATCGTCTGCCGGTAACTCTCCAGGTACGCGCGGCAGGCCGGGCACTGATCGAGATGGAACTCGAACGCCCGCTCCACCTCCATCTCGAGCTCGGCGTCGAGATACGCGTCGATGAACCGGAACAGCTCGCGGCATGTCATGGACGGACTCTCCGGGCGCGTGTCCTCGCGGCCGGCGCCGTCGCGACCGATCGCCGTCGCGACGTCGACGGCCTCGGCTCATGAAGATGCGTGGCACCGGTCTCCGCCGACGCGGTGGCGCGCAGACATTCGGTCACGAGCGCCGTCCAGCCGGTCTGGTGACTGGCTCCCACGCCCCGACCGGTGTCGCCGTGGAAGTACTCGTGGAACAGGAGGAGATGTCGCCACGCGGGGTCGTCGGCGAAGCGGGGATCGCCGCCGTGACACGGCCGACCGGCCGCGCCGTTCGTGAGGAAGATGGATCCGAGTCGTCGATGGAGTTCGCGGGCGGCTTCGCCGAGCGTGAGCATCGTTCCGGACCCGCGCGGGCATTCGACCTGGAACGACGGTCCGTAGAAGTGGGCGTAGCGTTCGAGGGCTTCGACGAGCAGGTAGCTCACGGGGAACCAGATCGGGCCGCGCCAGTTCGAGTTCCCGCCGAACAGGCCGCTGGTCGATTCGCCGGGCGTGTAGACGACGCGATGGTCCATGCCGTTGGCGACGAAGCTGTAGGGGCGGCTCTCGTGCACGCGCGACACGGACCGGATGCCGTGCGGCGACAGGAACTCGTTCTCGTCGAACAGGTACTCGAGGAGTCGGGTGAGGCGTTCGCGGGAGGGGATGGCGAGCAGGTGATGGGCGTGCGGGCCGCCGTCCTCCGGGGCCTCGAAGTAGCTGATGTGTCGGGCGAGGTCGCGTCGGTTCTCGAGGAACCAGCGCATCCGCCGGGCGAAGCCGGGGAGTCGATCGATGACGCTCTGCTCGATCACCTCGACGGCGAGCAGGGGGATGAGGCCGACGAGCGAGCGCACGCGCAGCGGGATGGCCTGTCCGTCGAGATGGATCTGGTCGTAGTAGAAGCCGTCGGCGTCGTCCCACAACCCGGTGCCGCCCAGCGCGTTCATGGCGTCGGTGATGGCGACGAAGTGCTCGAAGAACTTGGAGGCGACGTCCTCGTACGCGGGATCCTCGCCGGCGAGTTCGAGCGCCATCGCCAGCATGGTTGCGCAGTAGAACGCCATCCAGGCCGTGCCGTCGGCCTGTTCGAGGCGTCCGCCGGTCGGCAGCGGCTGCGACCGGTCGAACACGCCGATGTTGTCGAGACCGAGAAAGCCGCCCGCGAAGATGTGTCGACCGGCGGGATCCTTGCGATTCACCCACCACGTGAAGTTGAGGAGCAGCTTGTGGAAGACGCGGGCGAGGAAGACGCGATCGCGCGCGCCTCGCGCGCCGGTCATCTTGTACACGCGCCAGCAGGCCCAGGCGTGCACGGGCGGGTTGACGTCGGAGAACGCGAACTCGTACGCCGGGATCTGTCCGTTCGGATGCATGTACCACTCGCGCAGGAGCAGCACGAGCTGGGCCTTGGCGAAGCCGGGATCGACGAGCGCGAGCGGCACCGTGTGGAACGCGAGGTCCCACGACGCGTACCAGGGGTATTCCCAGGTGTCGGGCATCGACACCACGTCGGCGTTGAACAGGTGCGGCCAGTCG
>JAGQOI010000103.1 GCA_020427625.1 Phycisphaerales bacterium
AAGCGACCCCTATTCGAGGCAGGATTGAACGTGCCCTCGCTCAAGCTCGACGTTGCACTGGCGACCGTTGAGGGTGTTGATTCGCATGATTGGATTCCTGACCTGGCTGCCGCCCTCGGTCTCGCTGAAGTGCAAGTCTTGAAGGCGTCGGTGTCTTGTTGGCTTTCCGATGCGACCAATCAAGCGGCGGCGCAAGATCTGGTGAATCAGATCGGCGCACTGATGGCGGGCGCAAGCGTCGCCCACACCAGCGGCAGCTGAAGACGCTAGGGGGCAGGACGATTGCTGGACCGCGCTGTGCGAGTCGCGACGGATCTACAGCGTCCAGTTCGCGAGCAGGATGGCGAGGTCGCCGGGCCCGACGATGCCGTCGCCGTCGAGGTCGGCGCCGCTCCCGCCCCAGTCGGCGAGGAGGATGGCGAGATCGGCGGGATCGACGTCACCGTCGCCGTCGAGATCGCCGGGCACCCCGGCGTCGGAGCATTCGACGCCGAGCGCGGTCCGGTTCAGACGAACGCCGTCGACGCCCGCCTCGACCACCGATCCGTTGATGAGGTCCGACGCGATGAAGCGCACGCGGACCTGGTTGGTCGGCGCGACGTAGTCGGCGATCCGGAACGACTTCAGATACCAGCCGCCCTGCACCTCGTCGCCGTCCGGACCGACCGTCTCGAGTTCGACCCAGTTCGCGCCGTCGTCGCCGGAGATCTCGACGACGAAGACGTCTTCGAATGCCGCGGCACCCGCGGTGTTCGAGTACCAGCGCCAGTAGACGAGGTGCGGATCATCGGCGTCGGTCGCATCGAGGGCGGGCGAGGTCAGGGTGGTCGACCCGTCGTCGACGTCGCTGTTGCCGTCGACGTTGTCGGTCAGGAAGCACTGGCCGGATCCGTCGGCGTCCGCGGGCGGATCGCCGCGGTCGCCGCCGCCGATCGGCACGCCTCGCGTCCACGCGCCGTCCGTCAGGGCGGCATCGTTCGTGACGGTCCAGCCGAGGTCGGACTCGAAGTCGTCGATGAAGGCCGCGTCCGGTCCGATGCCGGACTGCGCGAAGTGGGCGTCGTCGGGATTGAAGACGTCGTTGACGATCTCGCCGACGGTGGTCTCGGCGCTGAAGAAGTACTCGAGGAACGAGCCGCATTCGGTCGCGGGGAACGGCGCGTCGTAGACGTTCGGTTCGGTCTCGGACATGGCGATCGACTCGAACCCGTCGCCGAGGTCGAGGTGGAGGACGCCCGTGCCCGGCGCCGGCGTGCCGCCGTTGTCGCCGCTCACGACGACGCGCACGGTGTCGCCGGCATTGTCGATGTGGTCGGGCAGGCCGTCGGGGAACGCGAAGGCGAGCGGCTGGGCGGGGATGCAGACGCCCCGCGGGTTGGCGAGGGCGTTCTGGAGTCCGGCGTTGTGGATCGCACAGCCGCTGTTCTGGCCGCCCGACACGTTGCATCCGCCGTTCGTGTGGATGCCGATCGCCTCGCCGGTGTCCTCGTTGAACACGGCGGATCCGGAGTTGCCGCCGGTGGTGTCGACGACGTACCGGATGATCGTGCCGCTCAGTTCCGTGTACGGACCGACGTGGGTCTGCTGGATGGTGTTCCATTCGAGCGGCGAGCTGTCGACGCCGTGTCCGGTGATGCGGAGCGTCTGGATGCCGGGCGGCGGCGCGACCTCGGCGAGCGTGTAGAACTCGCCCTGCGCCTCGAACGGCGTGAGGTTCGTCGTGCTGTTCGGGAAGCAGCCGAAGTACGCCCAGTCGTTGCCGAGCCCGCCGCTCGCCGACTGGATCGACGACGCGTCGACGACGTACTGGTCCTCCGGGCCGGGATGCTGCGCATCGCCGTTCGACGCCGACAGCGGCACGTTGAACTCGCACACGTCCGGCGCCCCCATGCAGTGACCGGCGCTCAGGAAGCAGTGGTTCGGATCATCGATGAGCCACGCCGTGCAGCCGATCGGCACGAGGCGCGCCACCCGCGGATCGTCCGAAGGCAGGCGGTCGTCGTCGGGACCGCAGATCGTCGCCGCCGCGCCCGGCGCGGCACCGGCGATGACGTGATCCACGGTCATCCGGCTGTGTCCGGCGCGGGGATCGGCGATGATCTCGACGAGCACGGCGTCGCCGTTGAAGTAGGCGGACGTATTCCGCCACTGGCGGGCCGTCGTCGCGTCGAGGATCTGGTGGTGTCCGTCGGCCAGCGAGGTGAGGCGCATGACGGTCGGCATTCCGCCGGCGATCGTCGGCGCGCCGAGTTCGAGTTCGCGGAAGACGAGGCGGATCCACGGCGCGTCGGGGACGGTGACGACGGTCGAGTAGACGAGCCCGCGCCGGGCGGCGGTGTTCACGACGGCGCCGGAATCGACGGCGACATCGACCTCGATCTGATCGAGCGGAGCGTTGGCGCGGAGGGAGGTGGCGGACAGGAGGAGGGCGACGGTCGCCACGATGAGGGAGAGCGGGCCGTTCGTACGTGCCATGGGGATGTTCGTCCTCGCCGGTGGGGGTGGTCGGGGTCGACGAGCCGCTCCGGCCGCCGTCGGAAACCAATCATACATGGAGGTTGCGTCGAATCACCGCCGAAACCTGCCGGGTCCGGTCGGGCGGGGGGATGAGGTGCCTGCGGCAGGTCCGATGTGGTGCGACGACAGCGGCCTCCGGTGGAACCGGAGGCCGCTGGTGCGTTCGGGGGGTGCTCGCGACTCAGGTCACGATCGGGTCAGGGCTGGATTCAGCAGGGACCCCAGGCGGCGAGGAGGATGGCGAGATCGGCGGGATCCGTGTTGCCGTCGTCGTCGAGGTCGCCGCCGGCGGTGCCCCAGGCGGCGAGGAGGGCGGCGAGGTCGGCCGGGCCGACGGTGCCGTCGTCGTCGAAGTCACCGACGCAGACGGCGGCGCCGTCCTGCGGGGTGCGGGTCACGACGTTGAACTCGGTGCCGTTGCCGAACTTGAAGAAGCCGGCGGTGAGCGCCAGGTCGTCGCGCGGGGGCGTGTTCGCGGTGAACCAGAAGTTGTACATCGTGCCCCAGCGGAGGGCGTTGGCGTTGGCGTTGTCGGCCTCGGTCGAGGTGGACCAGGTGATGGAGCCGCTGCCGGTCGCGACGGCCCAGTCCGTGAGGTCATAGGGCTCGCCGGAGTGGTAGTCGACGTCGGAGAAGCCGATGTCGGTGATCGTGGTGCCGGTGCCGGTCGGGATGGTGACGGAGCGGACGGCGCGATCGTGGTTCATGTTGTAGAGGGCGTACTCGTAGCGCCAGGTGCCGTCTTCGTTGTCGATGACGTTGGTGCCGAGGATGTAGTAGCCGTCGGCGAGTTCGACGCCGCTGAGCTCGACGCCGGGGTCGTAGACGGCCCACGCGGCGATGGCCGGCTCGGCGGTCATCGTGGCGCCGTCCCAGGACGGCTGGTAGGTCGAACCGGAGAACGTGACCTTGCGCCACGACGCGTTGTTGTTGCCGTTGCGGGCACTCGCGTCGTCACGGGCGACGTACTGACCTTCGCCGAAGTACAGCGCGCCCGGGTTGTTCGCCGGATTGAGATCGCTGTTGCGGACCTGGATGCGGCGGGCGAGACCGCCCGAGTACGGCGGGTTGGCGTAGGGCCAGGGGAACACGCCGGTCGTGGGGTTCACCTCGTACTTCGGGCCGAGGCCGCCCTGGTTGCCGTTGAGGCTCGCGGTGTACGGGTCGGAGCAGCCGACGCCGAGTTCGCTGCAGCAGCAGTTGCCCGCCGGCTGGCAGGCGGCACAGAGCGACTGCTGCAGGGCGCAGAAGCCGTGCTTGAGCCAGCTCTGGCCGAGCTGCTGGAAGCGACCGTCCTTGAGACGGTAGATCGACTGCGCGATGACCGGGTGGAACGGCGAGTTGTCGTACCAGTCGAGCTGCTCATCACCCACGTTGCACGACGTCGTGCCGATGGAGTACGACGTGATGACACCGTTCGTCGTGTAGCGGTTGATGCCGTTCAGGGAACCGACGATGACGTCGGGACCGATGATGCTGCCGGCGATCATGTTCGGGACTTCGGTCGTGTCGACGGACGCGTGACGTGACTTCGCCGAATTGATCGTGTCCTGCTGCATCTGGCCGACGACGATCGCGGATCCGGCAAGACCGGCCGCCGCCAGGGCGTACTGGAGGTACCTCATCGATTCATCTCTCCATAGGCTGGGTGTGGGGATACTGCACTGTGACTCGTGAGCGACCCCTCGTGAACGACGAATCCCGGACTTCGGGAACGCCGCGCACGGCGAACTCGCACAGACCGCAGACTCCGCCTCGATTCACAATCGTCGGCGCCGCTGCCGCTATCATACTGGCTCGATGCCTCGAACGCCCGCAGAACTTCGGCTGTTTGTGGCCGTCGATCCGACGCCCGACCTCGCCGCGGCACTGCTCGCGGAAATCGACAAGTGTCCGGAAATAACTGACTTACGTCGAGTTGCCGCCGGGCAGATCCACCTCACCCTCCAGTTCATCGGCGAGACGCCCGCCCGACACCTCGACGAGGTCGCCGAGTCCTGCCGACGCGCCGCCGCCGGACTCGAACCCTTCGAACTCCGCCCGATCGACCTCATCCGCCTCCCGGAACGGGGGCCGGCCCGCCTCGTCGCGGCCCGCACCGACGCCCCGGCGACCCTGCTCGAACTCCAGCGCCGCCTCGCCCACCGACTCGCCCGAAGCCCGCGCGCCCGCGCGGGCGACCGCTTCCTGCCCCATCTCACCCTCGGACGCTTCCGATCGCCCCGCCCGCTCCCGCCGCTCCGCCGCCCGCTCGACCTCCCGCCCGCAACGATCACCGAGATCCGGCTCATGCGGAGCGTCCTCGCGCCGACCGGCGCCGTCCACCGACTCGTCGAAGCCGTCCCCCTCGGCAAGCCGTGACCGTCCCGCCCGCCCTGCGTCAGCGCGGCCAGACCCAGGCGTCGTCCGTCGACGCCCGCACCATCACCTGCCGCGCGACCACCGCCTCCAGCGCCAGCGGGCCGTAGATGTGCGGGAACCGCTCGTGCGGACGATCGCGACCGGCCTCGCGCACGATCGGCGCGTCCACCAGCGCCTCGTCGATCGTCCACACGATCAGACGCGTCGCGCCGGCGAACCACCGGGCGGCGACCGCCAGGGCCTGCGCCGGCGTCTCGCTGCAATGAATGAACCCCTCGCGCATGAGCGACGCCGGCCGATACCCGCGGCTGCCCGCGAGGTCCGGCTCGGTCTCGAGAAGGTGATGGATCATCGTCCCGCCACGATGCCGTCGAGACCCGGCGTCGCCTTACAGCGTGTCCTTCAGCGTCGGGCTCGGACGGAAGGACACCGTCCTCGACGCCTTGATCTCCATCGGCTCACCGGTCATCGGGTGACGCCCGGTGCGCGCGGCTCGCTGCTTGCGGGTGAACGTGCCGAACCCGACGATCGTGACCGCCTCATCCCGCTTCAGGCCCTCGGCGATGCTCGCCACGACCGCCTCCACCGCACGACTCGCCTGAGCCTTCGAATCTCCCAGCCGAGCAGCCACCGCTTCGACGAGTTCGCCCTTGTTCATGATGCCTCGCTCCGGAATCACCCAATGGAGAAATGATCGTGCGGCACGACGCGTCGACATGCGTCATGCGAAATGAAAGTGGGGTAGGCGAATGTAGTCCCGGACCCGATCGTGTCAATCGGCCGGTTCGTCCCCGACCTCCCGAGGCCGCGCCGCGACGCCCGGGCGATCAATCACGATGTGGCGTCGCCGCCGCCGTCGGACCACCACGGCTAGTGAGTCCGCGCCGCGCGGCCGGGTCCGAGCGGCGCCGAGAATTCGTCGAAATCCCCGCGGACTCGATACGCTGAAGACCCCGCGGAGTGCCGTCCCGATGAACGACCGACCCGTCGTCGTGCAGACCGAACACCTTTCGCCCGCCGCCGCCGCGTGGCTGGACGAACGCGCCATCCGCATCGAGCGTCCGCCCGACGATCCCGGTCTCGAGGAGGTGCTCGTCGAGGCCGCGGGTCTCGTCGTCCGCACGTACACCATCGTCGACGACGCCCTGCTCGACGCCGCGCCGCGCCTGCGCGTCGTCGGGCGGGCCGGCGTCGGTCTGGACAACATCGACGTCGCCGCGTGCCGCGCGCGGGGCATCGAGGTCGTCTCCACGCCGGACGCGAACGCCCAGGCCGTCGTCGAGTACGTGCTCCGTCTCGTCACGGAGGTTCTGCGTCCCGTCATGACGCTCGACGAAGCCGTCGACGGCGAGACCTGGCGCTCGTATCGGGCGGCGGTCGTCGGGCGTCGTGAACTCGCCGGCTGCACGCTCGGCATCCTCGGTCTCGGACGCGTCGGTTCGCGCCTCGCCCGCGTCGCGACGGCGCTCGGCATGCGCGTCCTGTATCACGATCTCCTGGACATCGCGCCGGCGGCGCGGCACGGCGCCGAGCCGGCTTCCCCCGCCGCGCTCATGCAGCAGAGCGACGTCATCAGCCTCCACGTCGACGGTCGCGCCTCGAACCGGCACCTCGTCGACGCGTCCCTGCTCGACCGGATGAAGCCGGACGCGGTGTTCGTGAACACGTCGCGCGGGTTCGTGGTGGACGCCGCCGCGCTCGCCGACGCGCTCCGTTCGCGTCCGGACGCGACGGCGCTCATCGACGTGCACGAGGACGAGCCGTTCCGCGCGTCGTACCCGCTGCTCGGTCTGCCGAACGCGCGTCTGTATCCGCATCTCGCCAGCCGCACGAACGCCGCGATGGAGCGCATGAGCTGGGTCGTGCGCGACGTGATGGCGGTGCTGGAGGGTCGCACGCCGGATCATCCCGCGCCGTGACGGGTCGGGCCGCGGCGGGGCGCGAGTTCGTACACTGGGGACCGCCCGTACATCGGCATCGTCGCCGCGACCCGTGAGACCCCCGCCCATGCTGAGCCGCGATTTCGTCACGCAACTCTGGGATCGCATTCGAACGAGCCTGTGGTTCGTGCCGGGCGTGATGGCGGTGGGCGCGATCATGCTCGCCGCGACGATCCCGTGGATCGACGACGCGGCACCGGACGCGCTCGCGTCGTTGCCGCTGGTGTACTCCAGCGGCCCGGCCGGCGCACGGGCGGTCCTGTCGACGATCGCGACGTCGATGATCACCATCGCCGGCGTCGTGTTCTCGATGACGATCGTGTCGCTCCAACTGGCGTCGTCGCAGTTCGGCCCGCGGCTGCTCCGCACGTTCCTGCGCGACCGCGTGAACCAGGTCGTCCTCGGCACCTTCATCGCGACGTTTCTGTACTGCGTGCTCGTGATGCCCCGCGTCGACGGCATGACCGATTCCGTCCACGTGCCGCACCTCGCGATCACCCTCGCCATCGCGCTCGCGCTGCTCGGACTCGGCATGCTCGTCTACTTCATCGATCACGTCGCCCAGTCGATTCACGCCGACGCGGTCGTCGCGTCCGTCGCGAACGAACTCGACCGGACCATCGACAGTCTCTACCCCGAAGCCGTCGGCACCGCGCCGCCGCCCGCCGTCACGCCGCCCGATCCGCCGGCCGCCGGACATCCCGTCGCGGCGACGTCGTCGGGCTACCTGCGGTTCATCGACGGTGATGCGCTGCTGCGCCTCGCGACGGACGGCGATCTCGTGATCCACCTCGCGACGATCGTCGGGCGGTACGTCGTCGACGGCGCCGTCCTCGCCACCATCGACGGCGCATCGGTGGCGCCCGCGACCGTCGACGCCGTGCGCGACGCGTGCGTCCTCGGCTCGCATCGATCCGCGCTGCAGGACGTCTCGTTCCCGTTCGAACAACTCGCCGAGATGGCCGTGCGGGCGCTCTCCGCCGGCATCAACGATCCGACCACCGCCATCCACTGCGTCGACCGCATCGGCTCCGGACTCGCCCGCCTCGTCGCCCGCGACCTGCCGTCGTCGGTGCGGATCGCGCCGGACGGCGCGGCCCGCCTCGTCGCGCCGCGGGTGACGCTCGCCGACGTGCTCCGGGCGTCGGTCGATCCCATCGCCCGCAACGCCGGCGCCCAGTTCGTCGTATGGATGCGCCTCCTCGCCGTGCTCGCCCTCGTCCGCACGCGCGCGCGACGAACCGACGACCGGGAGACGATCGATCTCCACGTGTCCCGCGTCCTGAAGATGACGGAGGCGGCCTTCGATGACCCCGAGGATCGCCGACGCCTCGCCGCCGCGGCTGCGCGCCCCTGACCCGGACCAGCCGATCCATTCCGGAATACGATGCGAGGCGCGACCGCGCGTCATGCCGGCAGCGGCCGGTCATCGGAGCCCACGCGGTCATCGAGGTCCGTCATGTCCCGATCCTTCACCAACGCCCCGCGCCTGACGACGCCCGCGCGACGCCGGCGTGGTGGTCTGATGCTCGCCGCTCTCGGCGCCGCCGGCGTGACCATCGCCGCCCACGCCTTCGATCACGCGGCGGCATCGCCGGCGCCCGGTGATCCCCGCGCCGAACTTCGAGAGTTGGGCGAAACGCTCAAGGCCGCGGTCTTCAGCGGCACGCTCTCGGAGGAGGACGC
>JAGQOI010000104.1 GCA_020427625.1 Phycisphaerales bacterium
AAGGCCGGCGACAAGGTCCGCGCGGTGATCGTGCGGACGAAGTACCCCAGCCGTCGCGACGACGGCTCGTACGTCCGGTTCGATTCGAACGCGTGCGTGCTCATCGGCGACGACGGCAACCCGAAGGGCACCCGCATCTTCGGCGCCGTCGCCCGCGAGCTGCGTGAGAAGAACTACATGAAGATCGTGTCTCTCGCTTCGGAGGTTGTCTGACATGCCACGTCATATTCGCAAGGGCGACATGGTCATCGTGACCTCCGGCGACGACAAGGGCGTCGTCGGCGAGGTCCTCGAGGTCATCACGAAGCGCGATCGCGTCATCGTCAAGGGGGTCCGCATCGGCACGAAGCACGTGAAGCCGACGCAGCTCAACCCGCAGGGCGGGATCGTGCGTCGCGAGATGCCGCTGCACATCAGCAACGTGAGCCCCGTCGTCGACGGCAAGCCCTCCCGCGTCCGCTTCCAGACGAAGCCCGACGGCGCCAAGGTGCGGGTCGCGGCCAGAGGCGGCAAGGAACTCCACACCCTGCGCAAGGGATCCTGAGACCCGCGTCCGCGACGCGCCGTCTCCGTTCCCTCCCGAACCCCGGAATTCACCCATGGTTGCCCAGAAGACAAAACCCCGCCTCCAGACCCTCTACGACGAGCAGGCGCTGCCCGCGATCGCCAAGGCCTTCGGCCTGAAGAACGCGCTCGAGATGCCCCGCATCTCGAAGGTCATCGTCATGGTCGGCATCGGCAAGCAACTGGAGAACCAGAAGCTCAAGCCCGAGGTGCGCGACACCGTCGTGGACACGCTGCAGACCATCACCGGCCAGCGTCCCATCATGCTCATCGCGAAGAAGTCGGTCTCGAACTTCAAGGTCCGCGAGGGCGCGCCGTCGGCCTTCATGGTGACCCTCCGTCGCGATCGCATGTGGCACTTCCTCGACCGCCTCATCAACCTCGCCATCCCCCGCATCAAGGACTTCCGAGGCCTCAAGGACTCGTCCTTCGACCAGGGCGGCAACTACGGCATGGGCCTCACCGAGCAGGCCGTCTGGCCGGAGATCAACATGGCGAACGTGAACTTCACGCACGGCATGCACGTGAACATCGTGTTCGAACGCTCCGACCCGGAGAAGAGCCGCGAGGCGCTGCGATCGATCGGCATGCCGTTCGTCCGACGCGAGGGCGAGACCCCCAACGCCTGATCCCGACGCCTGATCCCGACGCCTGATCCCGTCCCCGGGGCCCGACGCCGGACCCGATTCCCGATTCCGATTCCCGATTCCCGACCCGACCCGCACGATCATCCCGGATTCTTCCCTCGCCGGACGCCCGGCACCGACCCAGGAACCGACCCATGGCCAGCAAAGCCGTCTTCACGCAGAAGCCGCCGAAGTTCTCGACCCGCAAGGTGAACCGGTGCCAGATCACCGGACGCGCCCGCGGCGTGTACCGCAAGTTCGGCGTCAGTCGCATCGTGCTCCGCGAACTTGCCCTGAAGGGCATGATCCCGGGCATGCGCAAGGCGAGCTGGTAAGACGATTCCCCGCGCGGCCGTCGCCCGGCCGCCCTCGTCCGGCAACGGACGGCTGACTGGCGAACTGGAGTAGGACATGTCTCTGCAAGACCTCACCGCCGACATGCTGACCCGCATCCGCAATGCGGCGCGCAATCGCGCGAAGTCGGTGAAGTGCATCAACAACAAGCTCAACCGCGGCATCGCCGAGGTGCTCGTCACCGAGGGCTACGTGAACTCGATCGACGTCATCGACGACGCCCGTCAGGGCGTGCTCGTCGTGAACCTCAAGTACGGCCCGCGAGGCGAGCAGGTCATCAACACCATCGATCGCGTCTCCAAGCCCGGCTGCCGCGTGTACCAGGGCTGCGAGGCGCTCCCGCGTCCGCTCCAGGGTCTCGGCATCGCGATCGTGTCGACGAACCGCGGCGTGCTGAGCGATCGGCGCTGTCGCGAGGAGCGGGTCGGCGGCGAGGTCGTCGCGGTCGTCACCTGACCCGTCGCACCCGATCCCGACCCGACCCGATCCAGACCCGAGCATGAGCATTCGGAAGGACCAGTTCCCATGTCCCGCGTAGGCAAGAAACCCATCAGCGTTCCCGGCGGCGTGAAGATCGCCCACGACGAGCGCACCCGGACCGTCAGCGTCGAAGGCCCGAAGGGCAAGCTGTCGTTCTCGTACCGTCCCGAGGTCGATGTCGCGTGGGACGAGTCCGACAAGACGATCACCTGCACGCTGCCCGAGGCCCGGATGACCGACCGCCAGTCCCGTGCCTACTGGGGCACGACGCGCTCGCGGATCAGCAACCTCGTGTCCGGCGTGACCGAGGGCTACTCGAAGAAGCTCGAGGTCATCGGCGTCGGCTGGAACGCGAAGATCAAGGGCAAGGCGCTCGAACTGAACGTCGGCTACTGTCACCCGGTGCTGCTGCCCTTCCCGGCCGGCGTCGAGGCCGTCGTCGAAGGCGCGGCCATCACGATCAGCGGCCCGGACAAGCAGGCGGTCGGCCAGTATGCCGCCGTCGTCCGCTCGAAGCGTCCGCCCGAGCCCTACAACGGCAAGGGCATCAAGTACTCGGACGAGATCATCATTCGCAAGCAGGGCAAGGCGCTCTCATGAAACGGCACCAGATCAAGATCGTTCGCCGGGCTCGTCGCCAGACCGGCATCCGCAAGCGCGTCATGGGCACGCCGGCGCGTCCGCGCCTGTGCGTCTTCCGCAGCCTGCGTCACATGTACGCCCAGGTCATCGACGACCTCTCCGGTCGCACCATCGTCGCCGCGTCCACCAAGGACAGCGGCGCCGTGGCCGGAGGCGGCAACCGCGACGCCGCGATCGCCGTCGGCAAGCGTCTCGCCGATCGGGCCCGCGAAGCCGGCGTCGAGGCCGTCGTGTTCGATCGCGGCGGCTATCGCTATCACGGTCGCGTCAAGGCACTCGCCGACGCGGCCCGCGAGGGCGGCCTGAAGTTCTGATCCCGTCGCCGCGTCCGCATCACCACTCCGGATTCCCTGCGAATCCGAGACCCGCGAAGGCTCACCGTCATGGTTGAAATGCTCGAAGACTCATCGTCACTGAAGTCCACCACCGTGGGCATCTACCGCACCGCCGCGACCGTCAAGGGCGGCCGTCGCTTCAGCTTCAGCGCGCTCGTCGTCGTCGGCGATCAGCAGGGCAGCGTCGGCATCGGCTACGGCAAGGCCAACCAGGTCCCGCCGGCCATCGAGAAGGCGCAGAAGGAGGCGAGTCGACGCATGCGGAAGTTCCCGCTGCTCGACACGACCATCCCGCACGCCGTCACCGGTCGCTTCGGCGCCTGCAGCGTGCGGCTCATCCCGGCATCGCCCGGTACCGGCGTCATCGCCGGCGCCGCCGTCCGGGCCCCGCTTGAAATGGTCGGCGTCCACGACTGCCTCACCAAGGTCTACGGATCCACCAATCCGAAGAACCTCGTCAAGGCCGTCATCAACGGACTCGAACAACTCCGCTCCAAGGAAGCCATCGAGGCCCTGCGCGGCGTGACGCTCGAGAAGACGCCGGTCCAGGACGCCATCGAGCGCGGCAACCTGACGGCCGCCGTCCCCGCCGCCGCGGCCGAGGACGCCTGATCGCACCCCTTTCGACCCCAACGCGTCCGAACTCCATCGGACGTCTGGAGAATCGTCACCATGATGATCCATGACATCACCATCCAGGTCGGCCGCCACAAGGCGCGCAAGCGCGTCGGGCGCGGCGAGGGCAGCGGACACGGCAAGACCTCCTGTCG
>JAGQOI010000105.1 GCA_020427625.1 Phycisphaerales bacterium
GGAGCCGCTTGCGCCCCCCGTCCGGCTCCGTATACATTCGACTCATCGTGAATTTTCGGTATCCAATCCCACGCCTAGCCGTGGCCCTGGCTCTCGCCGCCCCGGGAGCGGCCCACGCCTCGATCGGCTGCGCCGTGCTGGCGCTCCTGGCCGCCGCCGAGGGCGCCGTCGATGGGAAAGACGATGCTCGGGACTTTCTGGCCGTCGCGCTCGATCTCCCGACGGGCCGCAACGAGCTGGCGGGCATCACGGCCCTTGGAGAGGCGCCCGCGGGAATCTCGGCGAATCCATCCGTGAGCGCCGACGGACGCTTCGTCGCCTTTGACACGACCGCGACGGACATCCTGCCCGGACTGACCACTCGCCGCCAGGTCTACGTGCGCGACCGGGCTCTGGACATCACGCGGATCGTAAGCGTCGCGAGCGACGGGACGCCCTCCAACTTCGGCGCCCAAACGGCCGACATCAGCGCGAACGGTCGCTACGTGGCCTTCAACTCGTCTTCGTCGAACCTGGTGCTGCCCGACGGGAACTTCTTCCAAGAGATCTACGTGCACGATCTCGACGCGCTCACCACCGTGCGGGTCAGCATCACCAGCGACGCCGTGCAGGCGAGCGGGCGGTCGCACAACCCCTCCATCTCGAGCGACGGGCGCTTCGTGGCCTTCGCGTCGGAGTCGACGGATCTGGTGGCCGGCGACACGAACGGCGTGCGCGACATCTTCGTCCACGACCGCGACTTCGACGAAGACGGCGACTTCGATGAGCCCGAAGCGGTCGCGACGGTTCGGGTCAGCGTCGCCGCCGACGGCACCGAGGCCGAGTCGCGCTGCGACATGGGTCCCGACGCGATCAGTGACGACGGGCGATTCATCGTCTTCTGGTCTCTGGCGGCGAACCTCGTTCCCGATGACACGAACGGTACCTTCGACGTCTTCTTGCACGATCGGGATTCCGACGGCGACGGCGTGTTCGACGAGCCCGGCGAGATCGCCACGATCCGGATGGGCGAGCCGGCTGCAGAAACCGGTCAGCCCACGATGGACGCCGCCATCAGCGCCGATGGTCGTTACGTGGCGTTCGTCTCGAATCAACAGATGCTCGTGCCCGGTGACACGAACGGATGGCAGGACCTGTTTGTTTGGGATCGCGCGGCCGACGCCATCTCCCGGGTCTCGGTCGCGAGCGACGGGACCCAGGCGAGCAGCTTCACGCGGGACATCGGCATGAGCCCGATGGGACGCTTCGTCGTCTTCTACTCGAACGCCGACAACCTCGTGCCGGGCGATGCCTTTGGCCTTGACGTGTTCATCCACGATCGCGACGCCGACGCCGACGGCGTGTTCGACGAGCCCGGAGCGGTGGAGACGCGGATGGCGAGCGTCGCCGCCGACGGCGGCTTTCCGAACGCGGAGAGCAACCCGGAATTCGACGAGGGACGTCCCTCCGCGAGCGAGGACGGGCGCTTGGTCACGTTCGAGTCCGACGCCACGAACCTCGTCACCTTCGACGACAACGGCCGCCCGGACGTCTTCGTCCGCGATCGGGGCGACCCGGGTCTCGCCGCGCGATGTCCCCTCTAGTTCGAACCGAATTCTAGTCCACGCAGGCCGCGCCGCAGCC
>JAGQOI010000106.1 GCA_020427625.1 Phycisphaerales bacterium
TCACCCGCGCGAGCCCGATCGACGAGGTGCACTTACGGGACGCGCACGATCAGGGCATCGCCCTGGCCGCCACCGCCGCACAGTGCTCGTCGACACGAGCACGTTGTACGCGCCGTCGTCGGTCACGCTCTACTGGCAACCCGTCAGCACGACGGGCCTGGGCCTCTCGGCCGTTGCCGCCAAGGCGTGTGAGGAGGCGTGCAAGGCGCTCGACGCCTACTGCCGCGCGATCGGCGATCCGCCGAGCGGCGACCCGTACGGGTACGCCGGACTCACGGTGCCGCAACTGCTCGCCGCGGCGTCGCTGGCCCTGTGGCAGTGCGAGAACCTGCTTCGCGACACGCTCCGGCGCGCCGGGATCACCTGATCCGCGACGAGTCCGACGATCACGCCGTCCAACGCGCGGCGGCGCGGAGACCTCCGGGGATCCGCGCCGCCTTTCGCATGCCGTCACCGCGTTCGCGAGCGTGGCGTCACGACGATCGTGCGCGTTGCGCCGTCGCGCTCCACGACGAACTCGATCGGGTCGCCGCGACGCAGCGCCGGGTCGAGCGTCGACATGATGCGCCCGTCGACGGCGTCGCCGTTGATGGTGCGGATGAGGTCGCCGGGTTCGAGTCCGCCCTCCGCCGCCGCGCCGTCCGGCGCCACGTCGGCGATCACGACGCCGGTCGGTCGGACGTCGAGGGCGATGCCGAGACTGAAGGGCGGGCGGCTGTCGTCGAGAACGAGGTCGATGATCGATTCGGCGACGTCGCGCCAGGCGTCGAGGGCGGCGGGCGTGTTGTCGTTGGTGAGCATGATCGCCATGGTGCCGGGACCCTGGGTGTAGAGGATCTCGAAGCCGTAGGCGTCGCCGCCGTTCATGACGGCGCCGGGCATCGCGAAGTACCGATCGAGCGATTCGGGGTTCAGGATGAGACCGTTGCGGAGGGCGCGGTGCCAGCGGAGCATGTCGCCGGCGGTGGAGGTCTGTCCGCCGCTGCCCATGACGAGCCAGGACGTCGGTCCCCAGTACGGCGGCGCGTTGACGGTGCCGTCGCGCCGGGTCCCGTAGCCGATCGCGGTGCGGGTGTCGGCGAGCGGTTCGCCGAAGAACCCGGTGTCGCGCATGCCGGCGGGTTCGAGCAGGTGTCGACGCGTGAACTCGGGATAGGACTGCGTGCTCGCGATCTCGATGATCGCCGCGAGCAGGCCCCACGCGGAATGCGAGTGACGTTCGTCGGTGCCGGGTTCGAAGAGCAGCGGCTGCGCGAGGATCCGGCGCACGGCCTCGTCGCGATCGATCCAGGTGTGGTCGGGGTCGGCGTCGCCGGGCAGATCGTGGAAATCGGGCAGACCCGAGGCGCCGTCCATGAGGTGCTCGATGGTGATCGTCCGCTTGTCGGGCGGCACCTGGTCGAGGAAGCGGGTGATGGGATCGGTGAGTCGGAGTCGGCCCTGCTCGGCGAGGAGGAGGATGCCGGCGCGGGTGAAGTCGATCGGCGTCGACCCGATGGCGAAGATCGTGCCCGTCGACATGGGGATGTCGAGCTCGCGGTTGGCGCGTCCCATGGCGCGATGGACGACGATGCGATCGTCGCGGACGACGAGGAAGACGCCGTTGACCCCCGACGCGGCCGCGTCGTCGAGGCGGGCGTCGAGCGTGTCCCAGGTCAGCGGCTGCGACCGCGTCGGCGTGGCGACGGACGCGGCGGCGAGCGCGGCGAGGAGGGTGAGGACGATGCGACGGGTGACGTGATGCATGGGTGATCTCCGCGTGAAGGCGACGGCCGGGCCCGAACTGGATGGACGGCGCCCGCCGCCCGGTCGTCATTGTTCAGGATTCGTGATAGATTCTGAAGACTGTCGTCGCCACCGTCCCTTCGCGTGTACCGGGTGCGCAGCGCGGCGCGGCTGCGGGTGATCAATGCGCCCGCCCGGGCCGCGATCATCGAGGCGCTGCGGGGGCGCGGCGCGATGACCGCGGCCGAGCTCGCCGACGCGGTCGAGTCGACGCCCGGCGCCGTCCACCACCATCTCGGCGTGCTGCGTTCGATCGGGCTCGTCGCGGACGCCGGCGTTCGTCCGAGCGGCCGCCGCCCGGCGCGACTGTTCGTGCTCACGTGCGACGTCATCGAGATCGATCCCGGGACCTCGCCGGCGCTGGCGCGGGAGAAGAGTCGGGCCGGACGTCGGGTGTTGCAGCGGGCGGCCCGCGACCTCGATGCCGCGCTGACGGCGCGATGCGACGACGTCGAACTGCGCCTGACCCGCGACCTCGTGCGCCTGTCCGCGGCCGACCTTCGGACCCTGCGCCGGCGACTCGATGATCTGCATGCGTTCCTCCGCGCGGCCGACGGCGCCGAACATCCGCATCACATCGGGCTGACGATCGCGATGGCGCCGATCGAACCGTCGTGAGCGCGCGGCCGCTTCGTCGCGCGGCTCGTCAGGTGGATGCGTCGTCGACGGCATCGAAGGTCGCGAAGTCCTCGTGGCTCTCGGGGATCGTGTCGAGCCGGACGTAGGCACAGCAGGCGCCGAAGCGCGTCCAGAGGGCGAGGACCTCGGGGTGTTCGTGGGCGCGGGCGATCGCGTCGTCGGTCGTCCATTCCGAGACCTGGAGGATCGCGCCGCCACGCGAGCGCATGAGGATGGCCGGGCGGTCCGTCGCCATGCCGAGTCGGCGCAGCAGGGGCAGGCGGTCGGCGATCACGGCGAGGAGGTCGGGCTCACATTCGGGCTTCGGCCGGAAGGCGGCGATGGTCACACGTCCCATATCGTGCTCCGCGTGGGGGTCTGCGGCATGGTACCGGGCTTCGGCCGCGATCCGCGCACGAAACCCGCGGCTCGGCTGTCGGTTCGGCGTCGGATTCGACGCGTTCTTTCGAGACCATCCGCGGGTTCCGAGGTGGCGCGTCGCGCCGCGGCGACCCGGCGTGATCGTCCTGGTTGGGAGAGATCGTCATGATTCGTTGCCTCGTCGCCTGCATCGCCTTCATGCTCGTGCTGTCCGGTCCCGCCCGCGCGGGCGATCCGCCGGTCGGCACCGCGTTCACGTACCAGGGTCGATTGTCGGCGTCCGGCGCGCCGTACACCGGGTCGATCCCGGCGACGTTCCGGCTGTTCGGTGGCGTCTCGGGCGGGGCGCCGATCGGCCCGACGCTCTCGACGTCGCTCGATGTCGTGGACGGTCTGATCACGGTCGATCTTGATTTCGGCATCGGCGTGTTCGACGGATCGTCGCGGTGGCTGGAGATCGAGATCGACGGCGTCGTGCTCGCGCCGCGCCAGCCGCTCATGCCGACGCCGTATGCGCTGTACGCCTTGTCCGGCACGCCGGGTCCCCAGGGCGAGCCGGGTCCGCAGGGACCGCAAGGGCCGCAGGGCGATCCGGGTCCTCCGGGTGTGCAAGGGCCGTCCGGCGCGCCGGGACCGCAAGGCGTGCCGGGTCCCGCCGGCGCGCAGGGACCGCAGGGCGTTCAGGGTCCGCAGGGCGCGTCCGGTCCGGCCGGTGCGCAGGGTCCGCAGGGCATCCCGGGTCCGCCCGGTGATTCGCACTGGCTGCTCAACGGAGCGGCGACGTACTACGCCGCCGGGCGCGTCGGGGTCGGCCTGACGGCGCCGGTGTTCGACCTGCACGTGAGCGGCACGACGTCGCGCGCGATCTACGGTCTGGCGTCGCCGTCCGGCACGACCTACGGCGTGTTCGGCGAGTCGCCGACGTCGACCGGCGTCGGCGTGCGCGGCGAAGCGACGCACGCGACGGGACCGACGACGGCGGTGTGGGGACAGGCGACCGGCACCGGCGGCACGGCGGTGTACGCGAACGCGCTGGCCGGATCGGGCATGACCTTCGGCGTCCGGTCGACCGTCTCGAGTCCCGACGGCTATGCCGGATACTTCTTCGGCGGGCGCAACTACTTCCAGAAGCGTGTCGGCATCGGCACGAGCACACCGGAGGCGCTGCTGCACGTCGAGGGCGTCGACGATCCGATCGAGGGCCCGGTGCTCAAGCTGGAGGGCAGCGGGTCGAACCAGTTCGAGAGCGGGCGCGTGCGGTTCACCGAGAACAACTCGTTCCAGGGCATGTACATCCACTACGACGGCGGACCGAACACGCTGCGCATCGGCGGGCACCCGAGTCAGGACACGATCATCGGCGCCGATGTGGACCATGTGACGATCGAACGCAACTCCGGCGCGGTCGGAGTCGGCGGCACGGTCACGATCACCGGCGGCAGCGACGAACTGACCGTCACGCCGACGCTCATCGAGGGCGCGGACGATCTCACGGTCGCATCCGGCGCCGACCTTGTCGTCATGGCCGACATGACGCTCCTGCTCGAAGGCGCGACGGCCGCGACGCTCACCGCGGGCACGAACCTGGACATCAATGCCGTGACCGGTGTGACCTTCGACGTCGTGACCGGCGGCGTCGACTTCGACCTGAACAACGGCAACTTCGACATCGCGACGCCGAGCCTCTTCAAGGTCGCGTCCGCCAACGTCAACGTGAACGGGGGATCCGTCGGCATCCTGACGTCTTCCACGACGCACACGCTCATGGTCAACGGCACCGCGTCGAAGCCCGGCGGCGGATCGTGGTCGGTCTTCTCCGACCGGCGCCTCAAGCGGGACATCGCCGACCTCCACGGCGCGCTCGATCACCTCCTCCAGCTCCGGGGCGTGACCTTCGAGTACGCGAACCCGGACCACTTCAGCTACGTCCCCGGCACCCAGACGGGCTTCATCGCGCAGGAGGTCGAGGACGCCTTCCCCGACTGGGTCTCGTGCCGCGACGACGGCTACTACAGCCTCGAGATCCGCGGCTTCGAGGCGCTCGCCGTCGAGGCGCTGCGCGATCTTCGCGCCGAGAAGGACGAGGAGATCGCCGCCCTTCGGGCGGAGAACGACGAGCTTCGGGCCCGACTCGCGGCGCTCGAGGAACTCGTGACGACGGCGCTGACGGCGCGGGCGCCGGACGAGGGACGCTGAGAAGACGCGTCGCCCGGCCCCATGCGGAAGCCGGGCGACGGTCGGGGGGGTCA
>JAGQOI010000107.1 GCA_020427625.1 Phycisphaerales bacterium
CACCAGCGCGTCGTCATCGCCCGCGGGCTCGTCGCCTTCCTCGCCCGCACCCTCACCAACGCGAGCTACCCGGAGATCGGACGGGCCATGGGACGACGCAACCACTCCACCGCGCACACCGCCGATCAACGGGTGCAGCGTCAGATGGACGACGGTTTGCGCGTCGACTGCGGCGGGCGGGGCGAGGTCAGCCTGCGCGAAGTCGCCGATCAGTTGCGCCACGAGATCCTCCGAACCACCGCCCGAGGTGCCTGAGCCCGCCCGCGACGCATCCGCTACACTACCGGCATGCACCAACGGGCCGCCTTGATGCTGATGGCCGGCGCCATGCTCCTCGCGGGCGCACGCTCCGTCGGCGCCACCTGGCGTCAGGACGCCCTGCCGACGGCGATCCGGCACCTGCAACGCACGGCCGCGCCCGTCCCCGGCGGACCGCACCTCGCCATCCTCCGATCACTGCGACAACTGCACGATCCCGCACTCGAACCGTTGTTCCGGCAACTGCTGTCCAGCACCGACCCGATCGTGCAGATCCACGCCGTGCTCGGTCTCGCCGAGATCCATGAGCCGCCGGCGCTCGATCCCTGGCTCGTCGGACGCCTCCCGACCCCGGCCGCCCAGGAAGCCGCGATCGACAACGCGATCGCGATGCAACTCCTCGACCTCGCCGCCATGCGCGAACTGCTGTCGTGGAAGAACCTCGACGCGACGCCACGCGTCCGACTCCTCGCCGAACTGCACGCCGCCGGCGAGGACGTCGACGCCGCCGCCCTCGCCGAACTCGCCTCCGCACCGACGCGCGCCGGCGCGCTCGCGTCGTGCCTGCTCGCCCAGCGCGGCGACGCCGCGGCGGTCAGCGCCCTCCGCACGCGCACCGACACCTTGACCGGCCCGGCTCGCGACGCGGTCCTGCGCCAGGTGTTCGAGGAGATCCGCCGGTATCGGCTCACGGCCCTCTACGACTGGGTCGCGACCGTGCTCGAACAGCCGGGACTCGACCGCGAACTCATCGGCGAGGGCGTGTTCACCGCGTTGTATCTCGATCCCGTGCGCGGCGTGAGCATCTGGCGTCGCGCCCTCGGCGACGCGCCCGGCCTGAGCGAGCGCGTCCGCTTCGCCCTGCTGCTGTTCGCCGTCGGCGAGGACATCCCGGCCGCGACCTACGACACCGTCGCCCAGCCGGACCACACGTTGCTCACGACGCTGATCGCCGCCGGCAAGGCGCTGAGCACCGACACGAACGTCGCCGCGGCGCTCAACGCCCTCATCGACCTCGGACACGTGCGCTCCACGAACCTCGCCGTCCGCCATGCCGCCCATCTGCCCGCCGCCGCCGCGGCCGACGTGTACGAGCACCTCATCGACCGGGTCGACGGCGACAGTCGCGGGATGAACGAGCGACTGGAGCTGGCGATCCTCGGCGCCTCGCGTCTCTACGACGTCGCACCGGCGCGTCTCGTGGCGCGTCTCGAGGCGACGCCCGACGACAGTCCGACCCAGGAGGCGATCCTCATGGGCCTGTTCGACACGACGGATGATCGGGTCGGCCAGATCGCCCGCGACGTGCGTCGACTCGGCGCGGCCCGGGCGGACTCGCTCGCCTGGCTGCTGCTGGCGCGTCACGCCGCATCGCTCTCGCCCGATGAGATCCGCCAGATCAGCCTCATCGCCTCGGGCGGCGGCCAGGTGTCGGACGGTCTGCGCGCCCAGGCGGCGTGGATCCTGATCCGGGCGACCGGCAACGTGGATCGCGCCCTGCTGGACATCTTCAATGAATCGCCGAACGGCGGTCGTTCCTGACCCGGACGAACGCCGATGATGGGCCTCGTCGCCCGTGTCCCCCGGAAGCCCTGCCCGTGTCGAACACCATTCCGCTGAGCCAGCCCGACATCACCGACGCGGATGTCCGGACCGTCATCGCCGCCCTCCGCAGCGGGCGTCTGAGCATGGGGCCGTACGTCGAGGAATTCGAGGCGCTCGTCTCGCGACGTCTGCGCCGGACGCACGGGATCGCCGTGAACTCGGGCACGTCCGGCCTGCACCTCGCGCTCGCGGCCCTCGGCGTGGGTCCGGGTGACGAGGTCATCACGCCCGCGTTCAGTTTCGTCGCCTCCGCGAACTGCATCCTGCACGTCGGCGCGACGCCGGTCTTCGTCGACGCCGATCCGCGCACGCTGAACGTCCGGGCGACCGACGTCGAGGCGAAGATCACCGATCGGACGAAGGCGATCATCGGCGTCGAGGTGTTCGGCAATCCGACGGGCATGGCCGAACTGGCCGCCCTGTCGACGAAGCACGAGATCCCGCTCGTGGAGGATGCGTGCGAGGGACTCGGCGGCCTGATCGGGTCGGACCGCATCGGCGGGTTCGGACGCATCGCGGTGTTCGGCTTCTATCCGAACAAGCAGATCACGACCGGCGAAGGCGGGATGATCGTGACCGACGACGACCGGGTCGCGGAGATCTGCCGCTCGATGCGCAACCAGGGCCGCGCACCCGCCGGCATGGACGGCGGCTCGGGCACCGGTTCGTGGCTGGCCCACGAGCGGATGGGGTACAACTTCCGTCTGCCCGAACTGAACGCCGCTCTCGGCGTGTCGCAGATGGGTCGTCTGGACGAGCTCATCGAGGCGCGTCAGCAGGTCGCGGCCCAGTACACGCGGCGTCTCATGACGAACGGCGACCTCATCGTGCCGACGATCGAGTCGGACGTGCGCATGAGTTGGTTCGTGTACGTGGTGCGCCTGAGCGACCGCTTCACGGCGGCCGACCGGGACGAGATCATCGCGGGCCTGCGCCGGCACGACATCGGGTGCTCGAACTACTTCCCCCCCATCCCGCTGATGCCGTTCTACCGCGAGCAGTACGGCTATCGCCCGGGCGACTTCCCCGTCACCGAGTTCGTGAGCCAGCGCACCATCGCGCTGCCGTTCTTCCCCGGCCTCACCGATCGCGAGGTCGATCTCGTCTGCCAGACGCTCGACCTCATGATGACGCGCCTCACGTTCTCGCGGCAGTGACGATCGCACCGCCGCGGATCGCGCGGGTCACGTCGGCGGGACGAGCCGGCGCAGGTGCCGCCCGTACTCGATGGATTTCTCGACGACTTCCGCCATGGTCTCGACGACGAGCAGGTGATCGCCGTTCACGAGCGTGATCGTCGTGTCGGGATTCTCCTCGACGGTGCGGATGAGCTCGGCGTTGACGACGAGGCGCTTGCCGTTGAGTCGGGTGACGGTGATCATCGGGCGTCGGTCTCCGGAATCGCGCTTATCGCGCCAGGGCGAGGAGCTGCTGCATGAGCTGATCGGTCGTCTGGATGACCCGCGACGACGCCGAGTACCCGGTCGACGTGAGGATCATGCTGATGAACTCCTGCGAGAGGTCGACGTTGGAGAGTTCCAGCGCGCCGCCGACGATGCGGCCGGTGCCGAAGCGGAGGGCGGTGGTGACGATCGCGTCGCCGGAGTTGGGGCCGGCTTCGTAGAGACCGTTGCCGACGTCGACGAGGCCGCGCACGTTGGAGAAGCCGGCGACGGCGAGCTGACCCACCGTGCGGGAGAGCCCGTTGGAGAACGCGCCGGAGATCGTGCCGTCGCCGGAGATGGCGAAGCTGGCGAGCGTGCCGATGGGCGAGCCGTCCTGGAACACGGCCGCGACCGCCGAGCCGGTGTCCGTCAGCGCGGTGATCGACTCCGTTCCCGAGTCGAAGGCGATCGAGACCGAGAGGGGATCGACGGCGCCGTTCTGGCGGGCGACCGTGAACGATTCGTTCGTCGCGGAGACGAAGGCGCCCTTGTTGTCGAACTCCACGACGCCGATGCCGGCGATGCGGTCGAGGGCATCGATGTCGTTGGACTCGGCGATCCACTCCCACGTCGTGCCGCCGCTGGCCGTCGTGGACTGGAGCACGAACGACAGGTCGACGGTGAGCGGCGTGCCGAGCGAGTCGTACACGACGAGCGACGTGCGGGCGGCCTCGCCGTCGGCGGTCGCGGACTTCGTCGGGACGAACGGGAGGGACACGAGCGACCCGGCGCCGGAGGCCGCCATGTCGGCGTTCTCGATGTTGAGATCCTGCGTCGTGCCCTCGTTGCCGGTGATCACGAGCGCGCCGGCGGAGATGGCGACCGAGCCGCCGAGATTCTCGCCCGACACCGACGTCGAGTCGAGCCCGAGGTAGGCGTCGAGGAAGTCCATGTAGTCCTGCATCGTCGTGCCGAAGTCGTCGGTGCCGGCGACGGCGGTCGCGGAGAACGCGAAGGACTTCGTGCCGAGATCCTTGCCGCCCTTTTCGATGCCGGACACGGTGACGGTCTTCGCGGACGCGGCATCGAAGACCTGGACGATGGTGCCGGTGCCGTCGTCCATGTAGACGTCGTCGGACGTGAGATCGGTGGACGCGTCGATCGGGACGGTGCCCGCGAGGTCGGTGTACATGGTCGAGAACGTGTGGACCGAGCCCGACGTCGGCACGCTGCCGGAGGCGTTCAGGTTGCCCTGCATCGTGACGTTCTCGGTCGCCTGCGCGAGGGTGAGCGATCCGACCGGGATGTTCAGCGCCGTGAGGTTGCCCTCGACGACGTTGAAGCCCGCGTCGACGGCATAGCCCATGACGCGGGCGCCGTCGATGTTCACGAGGTCGTTCTGGGCGTTGAGCTGGAACGCGCCCGAACGTGTGAAGTACCGCGTGCCCCCTGAATTCACGATGAAGAAGCCGTCCCCCTCCAACGCGACGTCCGTCGCGACGCCGGTCGTCGACAACGCGCCGCCGGCGAAGTTCCGCTGCGTGCCCGCGATGCCGACGCCGAGACCGATCTGCACCGGGTTCGTGCCGCCCGTCGTGTCCGCCGGCTTCGAACCGATGCCGAACGTGCGCGAGAACATCGATCCGAAGTGCATCCGGGTCGACTTGTACCCGGTCGTGTTCACGTTCGCGATGTTGTTGCCGATCAGGTCGAGCTGACGCGCATGTGCGTTCAGCCCCGAGAGTGCCGTGAAGAGCGCAGTGGTGGAAGCCATGACCCGAATCTCCTGACCGGCACGCGACGGCGCCGGTTGAACATCAACTGATCTCTGAACCCGACGACGATCCGCCCCCGAACTGGGCGATGATCTCCGGCGGCATCCGCCGGAGGCCCGGCGGCGGCGTCGGACCCGACGCGACCGGGTCGTCCGGACCCGATACATGCACCGCCGCGTCCAGGGCGACGAGCGGCGACGTTCCCCCGGCCCTCAACTCCTGCGCCAGCACACGCTCCGCAACGTCAAGCACCACCCCCCGACCGTCCACCAGCAGCAGCGCCCGCGCGGCACCCGACGCCGCCGCGACATCCGCCGCCGCGCCCATGCGCTCCATCTGCTCCGCCTCGAACGGCGGGTCCGCTTCGAATTCGAGCCGCACCTGACGCCCGCTCGACACCGACCCGTGCGACACGAGCGTGAGCAACTGGTCGAACGACTGACGTTCGATCGGCGTCGCGGGACCGCCGGAACGCGCCGGCGCAGCGCCCGGTCGAACCGCCGGTTCGAGTCGCCTGAGAAGCTTGGTCGCGTCGATGGGCATGGCGTCGGACACTCGCGAAACGAATCAGGCGGACTCAACGAAAGGAACGACGACCGATCGTCGAACCGAGCTGCGACAAGGCATCCCGCGTCACGATCTCCGGCAGCGCCTGCGCGGCCGCGGGCTGCTTCACGAACAGCGAAGGGTCGTAACCCTCCGGCGCCCGCGGCGTGAGCGGCGGTTGCGGCGTCACGGCGTTCGGGACCGTCGGGTCCTCGTTCTTGACGATCGGATCGCCGCCGCCCGACGGCGGATCGTCGATCGGCGTCCCGTCGCCGGGATCCTCGATGTCGATCGGCGGCTCGTCGCCGTCGACCGGCGGCGTGCCGCCCGGCGCGGGCGGCGTTCCGGGCGTCGACGGTCCGCCCGGCGCCGGGGTCGTGCGGATGTCGAAGATCGTCTCGATGTTCTCGAAGGGCACGACGAACCCGCTGTCGAGTTCGAGGCTGATCTGGTCGCCCTGTCGCAACACGGACACGACGGTGCCGGCGACGCGCTCGTAGTCGGCGGTGAGACCGCCGACGAACGTGCCGAGCAGGTTCGCACCGGAGGCGAGCTGGTTCTCGGTGACCATGCGCTCCAGCTTCTTCTGGATCGCGATGTCCGATTCGATGGAGCGGATCGAGTTCAACTGTTCCAGCAGTGCCGCCGAGTCGTTCGGCGAGAACGGATCCTGGTTCGACAGCTCCGTGAACATGATGCTCAGGAAGTCCTCGCTGCTCATCGCCGAGAACTGGTTCGTCGGCTCGGCGCGGCGAAACGTGTCGATCGGGTTCGCTGAAGAGATCTGGCCCATGGGTGCATCACCTTCGTCAGGCGGTGGTCGAGGTCATCGGCTGCGTCGCACGCTCGAGGTCGCCGGCGAACCGGTGCGGGCGTCGAGGGTCACGTCCCTCGCCGTCATGGTCGCGACGCCCGCGCGACTGGCCGCGCGATGCGTCGTCACGCCCGTCCGATCGAGAGTGCTGCGGCTGGCCGTCATCGCGGGCGGTCCCGTGCGCGTTCGCATGCGCGGAGGAGTGGACGGTGAGACGCTCGACGGTGAGACCCTGGCTCTCCAGCGCCGTGCGCAGCGTCGCGATGTTCCGATCCAGCAACGCGTGTGCCTGCTGACTCGTCGCTTCGAAGATCGCCGTCACCACGCCGCGCGTGATCGTCATCTGGATCCGCAACTGCCCGAGTTCCGGGGGATCCAGACGCATCGTCATCGCGCCGCCACGCTGATTCATCACGCCGACCATCCCGCGAATCACCTTCGCCGTCATCGGGTCCGCGTCCGGCGTTGCGCGACCGGGAGGCGAGTCCTGCGCGGCGACGGACGCATCGAGCGTCGGCAGCGGCGCGATCGAACCCGTCGGCGCAACCGGCGCACCGGCCGGTGACGACGCCCGATCCGCCGGCTCGGCTGCCACGGGCGCCGCCTGCGCGGCCGCCCGGGTCGCCTGCTCGAGGCGGATCGTCGCATCCACCTCGTCGGCCCGCGCTTCCGCCGGCGCCGCGGTGGGCGACGGCGCGGTCACGATCTGCGGGCCCGCCGACGGACGCGAGCCGCGCCGGTCCTTCGGCGCCGACTCACCGTCATCGGACGGCGCACCGTTGCCGGACGATCCTCCGGTCTCGGTCGGCGCCGGCGCGGCCGCGCTCGGTCCGCCCGAGGGCGACGGTGCGGGACCGCTCGGTGTCGGCGCGCCATCCGCCGGACG
>JAGQOI010000108.1 GCA_020427625.1 Phycisphaerales bacterium
CATCACGCTGCTGCCGGGCACGATCGTGCTCACCGGCGGGCCGCCCCGCGTCGCGGGCGTCGGGGACGACGATGATCGCGTGCAGGCGGGCGACACCGTGATCGCCCGCATCGACCCGATCGGGTCCTTGCGGAACATCGTGATCTGACCGATCGCCTTCGCCGGAATCGCCCATGACCCTGCGGCGAAAAACCCTGCTGGTCATCCTCCTCGCCGTGCTCGGCCTCGTGTCGCTGCTGTACACGGTGACGCGCTCGATCGTGCTGTCGAGCTTCGCCGACCTCGAACGCGAGGCCGTCGAGGGCAACGCCGAACGCGCCTACGGCGCGCTGAGCCGCTCGACCACCGAACTCCGACGCTTCGTCGCCGACTATGCCGCGTGGGACGACACGCTGAACTACATCCGCAACGGCGACGACCTGTTCATCGACTCGAACCTCTCCGGCACGACGTTCATCGACAACGACGTCGACGTGATCTTCATCCGGCGCAAGGACGGCAGCATGGCCTTCCAGGGCGGCTACGACCGGCGCGACAACCACCTCACCGCCGTGCCGCCCGGGCTCGAGACGATTCCCGACGCCTATCCCAAGCTCTTCCAGCACGTCGACAGTCGCGCGTCGAGCGGATGGGAGGGACTCATCATGCTCGAGCGGGGTCCGCTGCTGTTCGCGACGCAGCCGATCGTCGACAGCAATCGTCGGATCGCGCCGGAGGGGACCGTCTTCATGGGTCGGTTCCTCGACGACGAGGAGATGAACCGCCTCCGGCAGACGGCGCTGCTCCGCGTGACCATGCAGCGCATCGACGACGGGCCGCCCACCGGTCACTTCGCCGACGCCCGCGCCCGTCTCGTCGGCAACATCCAGACGGCGGTGATCCCGCAGGATCACTCGACGGTGCACGGGTATCGGCTCGTCCGCGACATCAACGGCGCGCCGGCGCTCATCCTGTGCGTCACGATGGCGCGCTCGATCTACGAACGGGGCACGAACAGCCTCCACCTGTTCCTCGGCGCGCTGCTCACGACGTGCTTCGTCTTCGTGCTCGTGTCGATCGTGCTGCTCGACCGGCTCATGCTCGCGCGGATCAGCGATCTCTCCGTGCGCGTCCGCCGCATCGGGCGCGAAGGCACGCTGCGGACCCGCGTGCCCGTCGACAGCATCGACGAGATCGGACGACTCGCGACCGCGATCAACAGCATGCTCTCGGCGCTCGATCGCTCCGAAGGCGCGCTGCGGAACATCGCCGCCCACGCCCGCTGCCTGCTCTGGTCGGCCGTCGCGGTCCGCGGCGACGACGGGACGGTCCTCTCGGAGTTCGAGATCCAGGACGCCGACGCCGCCGCCCGCCTGTTCCCCGTCGCGCACGACGAGCGGCGACCGTTCGCCCGCGCCTGGCGCGAGGCGCGGCATCCCGACGACGAGGCCGCCGCCCGCGCCGCCCTCGCCGACGCCATCGCCCGCGGGCGCGAGTCGTACGCCATCGAGTACCGCGTCCGCATGGCCGGCGACGGCGACGTCCGCTGGGTCGCGGAGGAGGTCGCCATCGAGGCCGCCCGCGACCGCTGGCACCTCGTCGGCGTCTGCACCGACATCACCGCGCTCAAGCAGGCGGAGCAGGAACTCCAGCTCGCCCGTGATGCCGCCCTGGACATCGCGCGGATGAAGTCCGACTTCCTCGCCAACATGAGTCACGAGATCCGCACGCCGATGAACGGCGTCCTCGGCATGACGGAACTCCTGCTCGACTCCGGCCTGGACGCCGAGCAGCGGGAACTCGTCTCGCTCATCAAGCGCTCCGCCGACGCCCTGCTTCGCGTCATCAACGACATCCTCGACTTCTCGAAGATCGAGGCCGGACGGCTCGAACTCCATCCCACCTCGTTCGACCTCGCCCGCCTCGTCGGCGACGCCCTGCGCCTTCTCGCCGTCAGCGCACACGACAAGGGACTCGAACTCGTCGCCCGCCTCGAGAACGACGTGCCCCGCGTCGTGCGCGCCGATCCCGACCGCCTCCGACAGGTCCTCGTCAACCTCGTCGGGAACGCCATCAAGTTCACCGAGGAAGGCTCCGTCGAACTCGTCGTGTCCCGACCGTCGCCCGACGCCGACACGGTCGAGTTCCGCGTGCGCGACACC
>JAGQOI010000014.1 GCA_020427625.1 Phycisphaerales bacterium
ACGTGGTCGACGTCGCCCAGCCCGAAGTGCACGTCCATCTGGCTTTGCGAAAGGTAGGGCCCGTCCGCACCGACCTGCGCAACCTGCGTGACCGCACCGCAACGCAGCATCACCCGCGCGCCCAGCGCACGGGTGTTGAACCCCGACTGCCTCGGGCACACCGTCAGCCAGTGCCGGCGCGGCTCGGTCGTGTTGTGCAGCAGCAGCGGCGTCCCGCCGTGCACGAGTACGGCGAGGTCCATCCGCCCATCCCCGTCGTAGTCCGCGTGTCCGCCGCCACGACCGACCACGGGCGTCTGAAGCGTGGCACACACGGCCGCGCCGACTTCGAAGAACCCCTTGTCGGGCTCCTGGACGAACACCTGCACGCGTTGCGGTTTGAGGGCCGCGTGATCCTCGTCCTGTTCGAGCGTGCTGCCGTTCACCACCCACAGATCCGACCAGCCGTCGTTGTCGAAATCAGGGAAGCCGGTGGCCCAGCCGACGATGTGCAACGAGATGTATCCCAACCCCACCCTCTCCGCGCTGTCCATGAAGAACACTCGAACGTGGCCGTCCCGGTTCAGCCACCGTTGCGCCGTCATGTTCTCGTAGTACGCGTTCTCCTGGGCCAGCCAATGGGTGACCAGCATGTCCAGATCGCCGTCCCGGTCGACGTCGGCCGTCGCCACCCCCATGGCGCCCCGGTAGTCCGCGGCGAGCGAACTCGGCCCGATGTCCTCGAACGTTCCATCGCCGCGATTCAGGTAGACACCGTTCTCGGAGACGTCGTTCGCGACGTACAGGTCCACCCAGCCGTCGTCGTTGAAGTCGAACCACGCGGCCGCGAGCGATCGTCCGTTGACGTTGGCGACGCCGGCCGCTTCCGCCACGTCGGTGAACGTGCCGTCGCCGTTGTTGCGGTACAGCCGGTTCACCTCGGGCGCATAGGCGGACGGGTTGATGGTGTAGGGGATCTCCGACGTGTACTGCCGGGCCGTCTGCGATCGGTCGGACTCGCGACGCTCGAACTGCACGTAGTTGCACACGTACAGATCGATCCACCCGTCGCGATCGAAATCGGCCCAGGCGGCTCCCGCGCCGAAGTGCTCATCGTCGACCGCCGCCGCCGCACCGCTCTCCGTGAACGTGCCGTCGCCGTTGTTGCGAAACAGCAGGTTCGGACCGTAGCAGGTGACGGCGAGGTCGAGGTCGTCGTCGTTGTCGTAGTCGCCCCACGCCGCGCCCATGCCGAAGACCTCCACATCGAGTCCCGCGGCGGCGCCGACCTCGGTGAACGTGCCGTCGCCGTCGTTCCGATACAGCGCGCAGCGTCCGGCCGCGGCGTCGGCTCGATCACCGGATCGCGCCTCCGCGACGATGGACGCCTTGAAGTTCACGATAAAGAGATCCTGGTCGCCGTCGTCGTCGTAATCGCCCCAGGCCAGGCCGGAGCCCATGTCTTCCGGCAGCAGCGAACGACGCACATGGGGAAAGTGCCGCGTCGTGATCCCCGTGTCGGCCGCGACTTCATCGAACCGAACGCGCACGGCGTCCGGGGAGAGTTGCCGCGCCAGGATGTTCGTGAGGCCGGCGATCGTGCCGTCCGTGTTCGGAGCCGCGGCATCGGGCTGGTCGGACTGGTTCAACGCCGCATACCCGATCGCCGCCGCCAGCAGCGCCAGGGGCAGACTCCATCGGGCCATGAGCACGTAGCGTCTATTGATCTTCGGACGGGTCATCGGCAGTGATCCGGATCGTCGCGCGGGACTCCGCCACGAGGGTCTGATGCGACCGTATCTCGGTCTGCTGTCCGTACACTCGGTCAAGGAACTCCGGGTTGGCCTTGCGATACCACAGCATGGCGTGAACGTGCAATGCCGCGTCGTCGCTCGGTGCGGCGGCGTCGGTCGCCGTCGGCGCCTCGGTTTCGAACCGTTCCACGCGCCGGCCCGTCGGCTGCTTGTCATCGAGCGGACTCACGCGGCCGCGCGCCATCGAGGGGCACTGCATCTCCACCTGCAACGTATCCGTGACGCCGGGGAACAGGCTTCGATGATACTTCTTGCCGACGAGATCCCAGAGGTTGTGTCGATCGATCAGTTCGCCGTCGCGATCGAATCCGTCCGCCTTGAGCCAGATCGGCGAGTCCCTGACGGCGCCGCGATCGTCCAGATCGCCGACGTGGTACACGACGCGACCGGCGTCATCGGTCACGCTCAGTTCCACCCAGCTCTCGATCATGTCCAACGGGCCGGTCGGGAAGTCGTGCCCGGTCTTGTTGTTGGTCAGGATCGCCTGGATGGTGAACCGCTGTCCCGGGCGGATCTCGGGCGGCGCATCGAGTTCCATGCGGATCACCGGTCCGGTGGTCCAGCGGGCGGCGATCTCCGGGATCTCGATCTCGCCGCGCAACCATGCCTCGGTGAGGGCGACGTGCCGCTCGGCGCCCGGGAGATCGTGCAGCGTGGGAACGTACTGGTTGCTGCCGAGGGTCCGGTGGCTGCGGTGCATGCCGTCGTTCGGACGGCGATTGGCGTCCAGTGCATCGCCGGCGGCGGGATCGCGGCTCGCCACCAGCGGCATGTGGCACTCGCGGCAGGTGACGGTGCGCGACGGGTCGTCCGCATGATGCCAGCGGCTGTTCTTCCAACTGTCGTACTGGTTCTGTCCCTGGACCTTGCCGATGTCCGTGTTCACCTCGCGGTCCATGTATTGCTTGTGGCACGCGCCGCAGAACTCCGGGGTCTTGTACAGCGCGCGCGAATAGGACCGCGTGTGATGCGTCGGATAGGTGCGGATGAGGAAGTCGCTGACGAACTTCGCGAGCGCCCCGTCGTGCAGTTCGTACACGTAGCGCTGCTGCGGCTGGATGGTGTAGTCGGCGTTGCCCTGCACATCCGTCTGCACGATGCTGTGACAGACCAGGCACGAGATCCCCTCGTGCGCGCCCTCGGCGCTCAGGGTCACATGGTCGGCGTCCTTGGCGCCGCCGAACAGCGAGATCGGGTCGTGACAGCCCGCGCAGTACCGCGTGTGCTCCGGCGAGGTCTCCGCCACCATCAGCGATTGCACGCGCTGGAACAGGTCGTCCATCGACGAGTACCGGTGCGCGCTCGGCGCCCACTCGGCGTAGATCTCGCCGTGGCACCCGCTGGTTCCGCACCCGTCGGATCGGGCCAGTGCCGCCGGAGCAACGGCGCCGGCGGCGCGCACGAATCGGGCGCCCTCGGCGAGGATCCGTTCCATGTCGGCCTGTTGTGCATCGGTGAGATCCAACGCGGCGACGCAGTCGCGGATCCGCTGGAGCGTGCTCGACCGCTGTCCGCCACGCTGCGTGTCCGCCGTCAGGTAGACCTGCCGCTGATCCGGGCCGAGCGCGGCAAGCACGCGGCGCTCCAGGTCATCCCCCCAGGGACTCTCGTCGACCACGGCCAGACTCGGCGCGAACGGTCGTTCCTCGCCGAAGCGCCAACTGTACGCATCGGAGAACGGCAGGCGCAGACGCGGCGCGTCATACAGCACCGTCCATGCAGCGCAGAGACCAAGCAGGACCGCGCACCACGAACCGCAGACGACGCCGAAACGCCGCCGCGCGCGGCGCACGTCCTGCGCGCTCGCCGCACGCCCCATGCGACGCACCAGGATCGAAAGCAGATGCGCGAGGACGAGGACCGCGGCCACCAGACCGGTGATCAGATGCACGAGGTCCCACGTCCGATCGAGCCGCGGACCGACGACGCCGTTCACCGTGACCACCACGCCGCTCACCAGGCAGATCAGGAGCACCACCGCGGCCAGGTAGCCGAGAAGCTGGTAATGACTCAGGTTGCCGCCGCGACGAATGGTCCAGTGCCGGACGATGTACCAGATCGTCGGCCCGAGCACGATCAGGCCTGCCGCCGTGTGCACCAGGACGCCGACCTGGTTGAAGACGCTGAACGGCAGGATGAACAGCGCCAGTCCGCTGACGGTGAGGAACAGCGTCGCGCCGCATACGAAGCCGACGAGCGGCGCTCGCCACTCGAGCGAGGAATCGACGCGGCGACCCGCGGGGTTCACGATGCGCTCCGGCCTGACAGGCATACCGGCGCTCCTCCAGATCGATCGCGGGGCCCGGAACCCGGTCGCCACCGCAGTCGACTGAATACAGGATATTCGTATCCAGATGTATGATCAAGGGTGGCGAGGCGCCTCGACGACGGTCGTCGTGGCGTCGCGGCGAGGATCCTCGCCCCGTCCGCACCATGGCGGCCGCGTCTCTCCCCGGGCGAAGGCAGGGGGACCTGCATCGCCCGACGCCCGCGGCCGACCCGCGCCGACCCGCGTCGGACCCCGGCCCTACAGCGGCAGCAGGTGACTCGCCCGCAGGAACGCGTCGAGGTACCGCGCCACGAACACCTCCGCCGCCGTCGCCGTCGCCGACGCATTCGCACCCCAG
>JAGQOI010000109.1 GCA_020427625.1 Phycisphaerales bacterium
GCCCCGTGCGATCGAACTCGAAGTCGAACACTGGGAAGCGGTAGAAGCGCCCGTACATCTCGGTCATCGCGACGCCGAGCCGCCATCCCGCGACGATGCCGACCGCGCTGCCGAGCAGGGACATCACCAGCGCCATGCCGAGGTAGTGCGTCGCGATCGCCCATCGCCCGTACCCGAACGCCTTCAGCGCCGCGATCTGCTCGCGCTGACTGCGGACGAAACGGGAGAAGATGATGTTGAGGATGAACGCCGCCGCCGACAGGAAGATGCCGGGCGGAATGATCGACATCGTGCGCAGTTGCGAGAGTTCGTCGCGGATGTACCGGTCGGACGGCTGATCACGCCGCCCGTGCGCGCCCTGGCCGCCCCACGGCGTGAGCAGATCGTCGAGTCGGGCGATGACCTCCGCCTCCGACGCGTCCGGCGTGAGCGAGACGACGATGTCGTTGAAGGCGCCGTCGAGATCGAATGCCGCGGCCAACTCGCGGTCGGGCATGAAGAACACGCCGTAGCGCAGATTGTCGGGCAGCACGTCGCCCGGCCGCACCTGGTAGACGAATTCCGGCGAGAGGACGAACCCGACGACGGTCAGCGCCTGCCGCCGCCCGTTGATGACGGCGTACACCGTCGCGCCGGGGTGCAGGTCGTGGGCTTCCGCGAAGGTCTCGCTCACGACGACCTCGGACCCGCGCCCGGGCTCGGGCAGCCGCCCGCGGGTGACGTGCAGTTCGGAGAGCCCGAAGGGCGGACGTTCGGGAATCGAGATGAGGCGGGCCGTCGCGGGTTCGTGGAAGTCGGGGATGTCGAGGTTGACCTCGACGACGATGCGCGGGCGGGCCTGGGCGATGCCGGGGATGTCGGCGATGCGGGGAAGGAGCGCCGTCGGCGCCCGGCGCACGTGGGCGAAGACGTGCGGGAAGCGGTACCGCTGGTAGAACGTGTCCCGGGCCGTCTCGAGCGACGCGACGGTGCTGCGGGACATCGTGAGCGTCGCGATGCCGCACGCCATGACGAGAGCCGCGGCGACGAGCTGGCCCCGCATGCGCCAGAGATCCCGCACGAGTTTGCGTTCCAGTGCACGCATGGGGTCACCACGCCAGGGCGTGCGGATCCTCCCGGCTCTCGTTGCGCTCGACGCCGGCGATCAGGCCGCCCGACATCGACACGACGCGATCGGCGATGCGGGCGATCACGGCGTTGTGGGTGATGACGACCGTCGACGTGCCGAGTTCGACGTTGATCCGGACGAGCGCCTCGAGCACGCGCACGCCCGTCGTCACGTCGAGCGCGCCGGTCGGCTCGTCGCACAGGAGCACGTCCGGACGCTTCGCGACCGCCCGCGCGATCGCGACCCGCTGCTGCTCCCCGCCCGACAACTGCGAGGGGAAGTGATCCGCGCGGTCGTCGAGCCCAACGAGCGCCAGCGCCTCGCGTGGCGTCATCGGGTGCGAGGCGATCTCCGTCACCAGCGCGACGTTCTCCGCCGCCGTGAGACTGGGAATGAGGTTGTAGAACTGGAACACGAACCCGACGTGTTCACGCCGGTACGTCGTGAGGGCGGCATCGCTGCTCGTCGTGAGATCGTGATCGAGATACCGCACCGTGCCGCTCGTCGGAACGTCCAGCCCGCCGAGAATGTTCAGCAACGTGCTCTTGCCGCTGCCCGACGGTCCGAGCAGCACGACGAACTCGCCGCCGTAGAGATCGAGATCCACGCCCCGCAGAGCCGGCACGGTGACCTCGCCCATCGTGTAGGTCTTCGTCAGGGCACGGGCCTCGAAGACGAGCGTGCCGCGCCCGGCCGGAGCGGCGTGGCCGGACGTCGCCATCGGTTCCTTCGCCATCGTGCCGCATCCTCCGGGGTCGATTCCACGTCGGAACCGACACCATGATAGAGCGATCGACGGACATGATGCGAACGCGATGCGGCACGGATCGTTCGACGCCCGGTCAGCCGGGGGCGGGCGCGACCTCCGGGTCGCGGCGTCGCCCGCACTCCGGGCACGGCGTCCCGGGCATCGCGCCGATGACGGAGTACCCGCAGCCCGGACATCGGTGGGCGAGCGTGATGCGATACCGCTTCTCCATGTGCGACCACGTCCACGCACAGGCGCCGATGTAGATCGGCGCAGACACGAGCCACATGACGGTCGCGGACCGCACGTAGATCGACCACGGGTAGCGGTACGTCATGATGACGATCGCATAGAGGACGCAGGTGAGCAGCGGCGCGGCGACGCCCCCGAACCCCAGCGTGAACCGCCACGGCCCGAGTCGCCGCAGGCGATGCCAGAGCACGTGCTGTCGCGCATCGATCGGAGCATTGGGTCGCACGGGCGTGACCTCCGGAGGACCATCCGCACCCCGACCGGTCGCGGATGCA
>JAGQOI010000110.1 GCA_020427625.1 Phycisphaerales bacterium
CGTCGATGCGGGGCGTGGGGATCTGCTTCGCGAGGTCGGCTCGTTCGCGGGCGATCGCCTGGAGGTACCCGAACGGGTCCGCCTGGGTCAGGCGATCGAGTTGCGCGCCGAGCGTCTCCCGCTGCGGCGACACGAGGATGCCGTGCTCGACGAACCGGCGCGTGTCGGTCGCGAGGTTCAGGAAGAGCCGGTGGGCGGTGAGCGACGACGGGATGGAACGATCGGACGCCAGGTGCGCGACCATGCGGTACGAGGCGACGTGACGCTCGACGGCGCGATCGGTCTCGCCGGCATGCACGAGACGAACGGCGTCGGCCTGGAGCAGCCACGCGGCGACGCGCATGCCCGGCAGATAGGGCGGCAGCGCGGCCGGTCGGGCGGCGCCGGCGATGCTGAAGTCGCAGCGATCGAGCGTCGCCGCCTCGATGAGGGCGTGTACGATCGGCTCCTGGCGGAGGAGCAGGCTGACCTGCGTGTCGTCCGGCGGCAGTTCGGGGCGCATCGCGACCTGCCGGATCGTCTGGAGATCCGCCGGCGCGAGCACTTCGAGTTCGCGGATCGCTTCGAGGTACCACTCCGCGGCATTCGCGAAGGCGCGGAGCGGGACGGCGCCGGAGGCGACGACGCCGCTCGACAGCGCCGAGAGCCAGGCCCGTCGCCCGGCGACCAGTCGCCGGGATTCGAGGAGTCGTTCGTAGAGCCGAACGAAGTCCGGCGCCATCGCGCGGGCGAGGACGCCGAAGTCGCCGTCCTTCACCTCGCCGGCGATGCGGGCGAGGTCGTGACGCGCCAGTTCCGGGTCGTCCTCACCGAACGCGACGAGGACGGCGTCCATCATGACGGCGGCATTGTTCGCGTCGGAGACGATCTGGCTCGGTTCCAGCATCGCGATCTCGAGCCGGGCGACGGGATCGTCCACCAGTCCGCTCAGTTCTTCCGGGCTCCGCGCCCCTTCGCCGCCGAACTCCGTGATGACCCAGTCGGACATGAACGCCCGCTCGATCGCCAGTGCCTCGCCGAACCGGAACGGATCCGCCTCGTCGAACGACCGGATCGCCTGCGCCAGCCGATCGGCGTCCGCCGGCGTGAAGCGCCCGCGATCGATCGCCCGGCCGACGAGTTCGTCCGCCATCGCGAAGATGACCTGTCCGTGCAGCGAACTGATGACGAGCCGATCGCGCGACACCTGGTCGGCGACGCGATAGATCGTCGCGAGGCGCGCGGCGGCGGCGGCAGAGTCGGACTCGTGGAACGACACCGTCGCATCCTGACGCATCAGGCGGGCGACCGTGCGCAGACCGCCCAGATGCGGCGCCGACATCCGGAACCCGCGGTCGTAGTCCAGCGCGAAGTCGACCGACGAGGAGCGCGCGGCCCGATCCATGGCGTCGAACACCGGCATGAGCGCGGCCCGCGCGCTCCGCACCGCGTCCGTGACCGTGTCGCCCTCACGGTACGACTCGAGCGCCGCCAACTGCTCGCGCGGGATGCTCGCATGTCGCGCCAGCGCGAGGCCGTACCAGTAGGCCGCGTTCGTGCGGTCCGATGTTCCGTCGTCCTGGGCCGACGCCGGAGCGACGATCCCGACGAGGATGCCGCACGCCGCGAGCAGCGCGACGGTGCATCGAACCCAGCGCCATGCCTGACCTCGATCGGTCATGCCGGTCCTTCCGTTCCGTATCGGACGTGATCCGAGCGGCACCGACATCGTACCGCGCGACGGATCGCACCCGAGCCTCCGAATTGCTCGATCGACCCGCACGGGCTCGAACGACAGCGAAGCCGCCGGAACAACGCCCGGACGGGGTCGGATGTTGCATGTCGGGGGGATGGCCGGATCAATCCGGACGCATGGATGGGTCGTCCGGCTCGTCGGAGGCCGCGTCGGTCACCCGGAGGCGTCCGAGGAGCTGGCGGAGATCACGACGGGCCCCGCCCCCACGTTCGGACGCGCGGCCGATATCCGGGACGTCGACGCCGTCGAGGAAGTCGACCGGCTGGGGTTCGGGCGGACCGGGCGTGTCCGCGTCGTCCGGCCGCGCGACCGCGA
>JAGQOI010000111.1 GCA_020427625.1 Phycisphaerales bacterium
AGCACCACCATCGTGCCGCCCACGGCGACGTGCTCGACGAGTCCGGCAAGCGAGCGGCCGAGCGTCTTCCACACGGCGCGCTCGTCGGTGCCGTCAAAGAGCACTTCGTACCCGTCGGCGCCCTTCACGACGCCGAGCGAGCGGAGGTCGCGGGACAGGGTCGCCTGGGTCGTCGTGATCGACTCGGCCGCCAGCAGATCGAGCAGTTGCTCCTGGCTGTCGATGCGGTTGCGGCCGACGAGTTCGACGATCCGCCGACGTCGGGCGTCGCGCGAGGTCACGGCGCCGCGTCCTCGGACACGATGATCGTCGTATCCACGCCGGTCACGGCGACGTCCTGCATGCGCCCGTCCGGCCAGCGGATCGTGAGCGCGTCGACGACGCCGGCGGACCCGAGCCCGAACGTCAGCGGCAGTTCGACCTGCGAAAGGTAGCTGCGCGTCGGCATGACCGTGCGCGTCTGCGTGTGCCCGCCGGCGACGAGCGTGACGGTGGCGCCGATGGCGTCGCGATTCGCGCCGCGGGCCCGGAGGTGCACGCGGAGCCAGTGGTGCCCGCCGGGCGCGTCGTTGCGGAGCAGCATCGGGCGTCCGCCGGTCTGGGTGAGCAGCACGTCGAGGTCGCCGTCGCCGTCGATGTCGGCGTAGGCCGCGCCGCGTCCGACGATGGGGGTCGCGAGGTCCCCCACCGCCGTCTCCGGGAGCACGGCGTAACAGGCGCCGCCGGCGCCGCAGTTCCAGAAGAGCTGCGCCGGCTGGCGGTAGTGCTGGCTCGGCGAGTAGGCGTTGATCTCCTCTTCGAGATGCCCGTTCGTCTGGAGCAGGTCGAGGCGCCCGTCGAGATCGGCATCGAAGAAGAACAGGCCGAAGGTGAGTTTCTGGCGGCTCGGCGAGCCGATCCCGTGCAGGTTGGACATCTCGGCGAACACGAGCGACGACTGCCGGACGTAGAACGTCGTGTTCTCGCCGGCGAAGTTGCCGATCGCGACGCCGAAGGCGCCGTCCTCGCCGAAGGCCGCGGCATCGATGCCCATCGCGCCCGTCGACTTGCCGTTCGTGTCGTAGGCGAGCGCGGTGTCGACCCCGATCTCCTCGAACCGGCCGTCGCCGAGGTTGCGGAAGACGAAGTTCTGCACCGTGTCGTTCGCGACGAGCAGGTCCATCCGTCCGTCGTCGTCGAGGTCGCAGAACGTGACCGCGAGCGACTTGCCGATGGGCGCGCCGGTCGCGGCGTTGTCGCGCTGGATGCCCGATGACGCGGAGATGTCCGCGAACGTGCCGTCGCCGTTGTTGCGGTAGAGGTATCCGTACTGGCCCTCGAACTGCGTCGGCGGACCGTAGGCGCGGTCGCGCCCGTTCAGCGAGAACGGAAAGCGCTCGTCGTACTCCCGCGTCCACTGCACGTAGTTGCACACGAACAGATCGAGCGCGCCGTCGCCGTCGAGATCGCAGAAGCCGGCGCTGCTGCTCCAGTGGTCCGCGTCGCCGCCGACGCCGGCCGCGGCCGTGACGTCCTCGAACCGCCGCCCGTCCACGTTGCGGAACAGGCGGTTCTCGTGCAGGGTCGTGATGAACACGTCGACGCGACCGTCCGCGTCGTAGTCGCCGACCGCGACCCCCATGCCGTGCAGCGGGACGTCGAGACCGGACCCGGCGGTGACGTCGGTGAAGGCGCCTCGCCCGTCGTTGACGTACAGCGCGGCCGTGGTCTCGGTGCGATCGGGGTCGTCCTCCCAGGCGAGTCCGTTCACGAAGAGGATGTCCTGGTCATCGTCGCCGTCGACATCGAAGAACGCGACGCCGCCGCCCATGGTCTCGGGCAGGAGCCGCTGCCCGCGGGCGCCGTTCGTGTGGACGAAGTCGATGCCGGCGTCGCTCGTGATGTCCGTGAACGGGATCTCGGGCAGCGTGCGTGCGCCGGTGTCGAAGGGGGCCGGAGGCTTGACGTCCGGGATCTCGATCGGCGCGACGACCTCGCCGCCGCGCCGCATGGTCCAGATCACGCCGCCGACGATCGCGCCGATCATGACGATGGCGACGAGCGACCACCGGAACGCGAGTCCGATGATCCGATCGTCCTCGGGGACGAACTCGTCGGGCGCGGCGGCGGGGGTGGGGCGTGATGCCGGTTCGGGTGTCGCGGCGGGTCGGTTGGAACGGGGGTCATCGGTCATGGCGCGCCACCTCCGACGGCCGGGCCGCCGCTGCGGGAAGTTCGAAGGCGTCCGGGCGCTGGAGGTCGTGGATCACGACGTCCTCGGCGGCGTGACTTGCCGCCGGGTAGCGGTCCCGGGCGAGGCGCACGGCGCGATCCCGCGCGTTGTCGTCGGGCTTGTACTTCGCATGCAGGGCGGCGTGCCGGAGTTCGGCCTCGTGATCACCGAGGTCGCGACTGACGAGTTGGAGTCCGTAGTGCGCCTCGACCATCTCGGGATCGAATGCGAGCGCCTTCTCGAACCATCGTCCGGCCTCGCGCATGGCGTCGCGGCGGGTCTCGCCGCGATCGAGAAGGGCTCGCTGGTACAGGACGGATCCGAGTTCGGCGAGGACGCGGTAGTCGTGCGAGAAGTCGAACCCGCGCGCGATCCCCTCCGGGAACCGGTTCTCCGCGAGGGTCATGAGGTTGTCGACGACGCGATCGAGGTCGCCGTTGCGACGGGCGATCTGGGCGCCGAACCACGCGATCGACCAGGGGTTCGCGGGCGGATCGAAGTTCGCGGCTCGGCGCAGCGCCTCGGGCGCATCGACGTCGACGCGCCCCTCGTCGATGTACACGCGGGCGAGGTTCACCGGTCCGTCGGGCCGTCCCATCGCCTCGACCCGCCGGAACGCCTCCTCGGCCTGCCGGAAGAGCCGCGTCCGCAGCAGCGCGATGCCGTAGTCGTTCCAGCGCTGCCAGTCGGGCGTGATCGGCGACGGCTCGTTGTAGACGTCGCCGTCGACGCCGGCGACCGCGAACCGCATCGTGTCCGACGCGATCGTCACGATCGGCAGATCGTTCACGTACCGTTCGTCGCCGGTCACGAGGCGCATGTACTCGGTGTCGAACTTGCGGTAGCGGAGATGCACCTCGACATCGATCGGCGCGTCGACGTCCGCCGGGACGGCGAGCCGGTAGTGCACGATGTCCGCGGCACCGGGCGGGATCTGGTTGTTGTACAGCGGCGTGAAGATGTCCTGCGCGTTGCGGCGGTTGATGCGGTAGCCGTCGCGATCGAGGACGAACGCATTGACGAAGTGCGACCACGGGTCGACGGTGCGATCGGTCGGATCAAGCCCGCCGCTGCGCCCGATGATGCGGTCGCCGGCGCGGACGGTGATGTCGAGCCAGACCTCGTTCGAGTCCGCGGTGCCCTGCGTGAAGATGTGCCCGAGGCGCATCGTGCGGATGACGGTCTCCAGCAGGTACGTGCGGCCGGGCACGAGGGTCGCCGCCTCGGGACGCAGCGGCGCCGTGAGCGCACCGTCGACCGCGCCGTCCTCGCGGACGCCGAAGAGGTCGACCCGGAGCGACCCGGTGAGGAACTCGCGGTGGGCGGCGATCGCCATCTCCGGATCGCGCATCTCGACCATGGTCGGAATCGCCGTGTTCGCGCTCGGGAACAGGTGGTCATGGACCTTGAGCGTGCCGGAGTCGTCGAGGTGCTTCGCGCCGAAGTCGTTCGAGGCGACCGTCGGCATGTGACAGCCGTTGCAGTTCGTCTCGGCCTTCGGGGGATAGTAGAAGCTCGTGACGCCGAACCCCGATACGCCGCTCAGGAGGAACGCGTCGTAATGGTTCTGGCCGCGGAGCCACTTGTAGCCGTTGAGCTCCTCCGGCAGGTGGACCTTGTGGCAGGTGCCGCAGAATTCCGCCGTCCGGTGCAGCGGCTTCAGGAACGTCTTCTTGTGGAAGTCCGGCTTCGCCTTGACGAGTTGCCGGTTGACCCACTTGAGGAAGCCGTTCTCGCTGAAGGTGAACGGGTAGTGGATCGGCTCGTCGATCGTGAAGTCCGAGTTCCCCCGCGGCGAGTTCACGTGCGTGATCGCATGACAGGACGTGCACGTGACGCCGGCGCGCCCCAGCGGGTCGGAGGCGAGGTCGTAGTCCGGATCATCGAACTTCGGGTCGTCGAATCCGCCGCTGAAGAACGGCACCGGGTCGTGACAGCCCGCGCAGAACCGCGATGCCTGCACCGATCCGTCGCGCTCGAACACCGCGCGGCGGGTCTCCCGCACGCTGAAGAAGTACGGCGGGTTGTTGAACGAACTGAACCGGTGCACGCTGTGCGACCACGCGTCGTGGATGTCGGCGTGGCACTCGAGGCAGTACTTGTCGTTGTCGAGCACGCGGGCCGGAATGAAGTTGCCGCTCACGGTCCGGGCGAGCGACGGCTGGAAGTACTGATCGCCCTTCGGATTGCCGACGACGTTCCAGAGGCGGGGATCCTGCGTCTGAAGCACGAGCATGACCGTGATGAACACGCCGGCGAGGCTCGCCCAGGTCAGGCCGACCCGCCACTTGATCCGACGACCCGCCAGCCGGTGCAGCACGAACAGCCACGCGGCGACGAACGGACAGATCACGTGCAGCCAGTACGCGATCCGCCGGATCGTCGGATCCTTGATCACGAGCACATCGCCCATCCGCATGAGGACGTAGCCCGTGACGAGCAGCGCGATCGCGACGGCGAACAGACCGTACCCGACGCGGATCGCCCGGCGGTTCGGGCGGTTCCGGGCGTTGCGCAGATGAAGGATGCCGAAGATGATCACCGGCAGCGTGATGAGCAGGCCGAGCCCGAGATGGACCACCATCATCCACAGGTAGAAGAGGTTCTCGTAGGAGAACCCCTTGAGCCACCCGGCGAAGGTGATCGCACCGAGATAGGCGGAGTTGGCCGCGAGCAGGGCGAACAGGGCGAACACGACCGCGAGCAGACGACGCAGACGCGGCCCCACGACCGGCACGTAGCGTCGACGACCCGGCTGCGGGGAAGGTGGCGTCATGCTCTGGTCTCCCGGATCCGGATCGATCGGACCATCATCCATCGGCGTCGTCATCGGCGTCGCGCGATCGCGCGCCGAACGCGATCGTCCATCGACCGTATCGGCCGCCCACTGTTCGACATGCCATGATATCCGGCCGGTATGTGATCACAAGGGCCTTCTGACCAAAACTGAAATGACTATATGCGGTGCTTATTCACTCATGGTCGCCAATATTGATAGCGGGTCCGAGAGCGATCATGGGCTCGATCGCCGCTCGGGGCGTTCGGATCGCGGCTCGGGACGGGCTCGAGCGACTCGCCCGTCCGCGTATACAGATCCATGTCCTTGCACCAGCCCGACGACCGCAGGACGAACCGACGCGTCCAGCCCGGCTGCACATCCGGCAGCCCCGCGGCATCGAACGCGAGCCTCACGCCCTCGCCGGGACCGAAGATCGCCAACGTATCGTCCGCGGCCGACACGAGGGCCGTCACGTCGCCGAACGCCGTGTACCACCCGCGCAGGTCACGCGTGTCCCACAGCCCCGCCCGACGCGAATCGTCGTAG
>JAGQOI010000112.1 GCA_020427625.1 Phycisphaerales bacterium
CGTCGTCACCGCGCCCGACGCCGCCTCGCACAGGGCGAACGCGCCGATGGGATTCGGGATCCACCGGTATCGGAGCGGGGGCGGCGTCATGCGCCGGCACCGGATCGCGAGCGGCGGCTCAGGACGATGCCGTGCACGCCGTACAGGAGGGCCGCGATGGCGACCGTGATCGACGCGCCGATGACCAGCACGCGCTTGTGCAGACCCAGCATGTCGACGAGCCGATCCGGATGCTTCATGAAGACGACGCGGTCCTGCGCGACCATCGTGTCCGAACCGACGCTCGTGTTCGAGCAGAAGAAGCGGTACGTGCCCGGCACGTCGACGATGAGATTCGAGATCGCGCGTCCCGAGAAGCCGGCGATGTGGAAATCGATCTGCTCCGACTCCGTCGCGATCGGACGACGGTTGCTCGACGCCGGAACGAGCTCGCCGTCCGGATACCGGATCGTGAGCGACACCTGCCCGTCCGGAACCCCATGGGGCGATTGGTAGTAGACCGTCATCGAACCCTCGGGGAGGTCGACGCTCGTCCAGTCCCGCCCGCCGGTCGGCGAGAACATCGTGCCCGATTCGAGCCACGAGCGCTTGACGAGCTCGCCCGCGCCGATGGTCAGAAGCGTGCCCGTGACCATCGCGATCAGGGCGAGGATGTTCCAGATCGTGATGGGCTTGCGACGTGCGATGACGAACTCCTTGGAGACGAGAACGACTCAGTCGTTCGGGGGACCCGACACCCACGCGAGGTCGAGGACGACCGGCAGGTGATCCGAGGCGTCGCGGGTCGCGGTCGCGGCCAAACCGCTTGACGACAGGCACGCGGGCGACAGGTCCGCGGCATCGAACACGAACGCGCCCGCCACCCGCATGGTCGCGTCGGAGTAGGCCAGGTAGTCGAGGCGGCCGGCGATGAACGAGGCGCCGCGACGACCCCACGTCGCGCTCGAGACGCCGTCGAGTTGGAACGGTTCGGCGATCTCCAGATCCGTCCCGTCCGCGTCGATCCCGCCCACGAGGCGTTCGAGCGGAATCGCCGTCCCGACGAGGTTCAGGTCGCCGCCGATGACGACGCCTCGACGCAACGCCGCCGGTAACGCCGCGACGGCGTCACGGATGAGCGACGCTTCACGGATCCGGGTCTCGTCCTCGCGGCTGCCGATCTGGCCGCAGCACTTCAGATGGCTCGAGACGAGCAGAACCGGACGTCCCGCGTACATGATCGATGCCGCCGCCGTGCGCACGTCGGTACCGGAACGCTTCGGATCGGCGACGACGCGCATGGAGGCGGGAACGGTGAGAGCGGTGCGGCTGGCGATGGCCGATCGCAGGTTGCCGCCGCCCTCGCCGATCACGACATGCCAGGCGCCCGCGTCGGGAGTGATCGCGCTGACGATGCTGCGGAGACGGTCGGCGCCCTCGCTGTCGCGGAGTTCCTGGATGAGGATGACGTCGGGATCGAGCGCGCGAAGCACGCCGAGGAACGCCTGCGGCCGCTCGGTCAGCGCGCCGAGTTCGACGTTCCACGACACGACGCGCAGGACGTCCGGCGCGGATCGAGCGAGAGGACTCGTCGTCGCCTCGACAGGGGGAGGCGGAGGCGCGAGCTCGGGCAGCGCGATCGACATGATGTCGGTCTCATCCGTCACGGTGCCGTTGCGGGCGTGGTGGATCAGTTTCGCGCGGCACGCCGCGCCGGCGAACGGACGGACGGGACCGGCCAGCGCGACGTCGCGTCGGAGGCGCAGTTCGAAGACGGGTCCTGCGGTGGTCGGTGCCATGACGGCGTCGAGGGCGTACACGGTGCCGTCGCTGAAGCCGCGGGCGTTGGCGACGCGAAGGCGCGTGCCCATGCCTCGTTCAGCGTCGCGGCGACTCGGCGGGGACCAGTCGATGATGAAGTCGACGCCCGTCAGCCCGTCGCTGGTCAGGCCCGTTTCGGGATCGCCGTCGGCATCGACGACGAGCGACAGCATGCCCGCCAGGCGCTGGACGTTGAGGGTCCGTCCGATGTCGGCCTGGAGGTAGACGGCCTGGCCGTCGGCGTGCCACCGGATCGTGCCGAGATCGACCTCGCCGTCGGGCGCATCTCCGGCGTCGTCCACGGCGACGGGGACGTCATCCCAGTCGGTGAACGTCCCGTCGATGCGGATCATCGGATCGGAGATCGAGAGCGTGACGGCGAGCGAGGCAGCGAGGGCGAGCATGGTGGACTCCGGGGACGGTGTCCATTCTATGGGTCCGGGCCGATCGGTGGAACGTGGGCGCGTTGTCGCCGCCCCGACCGGCCCCGGCTGCCTTGCCGGAGCGTCCCGACTTCGTACCATGACGAACATGACGAGCACCTCCACCGAACCGGTCGTTCCCGCGGCACTCGATGCCATTTCCCGCGACGTGCTCGGCCTGCTCAGGCGGGTCGACCCCGAGGCGGCGACCATCCTCGCCCGCGAGGCGGATCGGCAGGCGACGACGCTGGAACTCATCGCCTCCGAGAACCACGTGAGCCCGGCGGTCATGCACGCCATGGGGACGTGGATGACGAACAAGTACGCCGAGGGCTATCCCGGCAAGCGGTACTACGGCGGGTGCGTTCATCATGACGCCATCGAAAACCTCGCCCGGGACCGTGCGAAGAAGCTCTTCAAGTGCGGGTATGCGAACGTCCAGGCGCATTGCGGCGCGAACGCGAACATCGCGGCGTTCATGGCGCTGTGCGATCCCGGCGACACCGTCCTGTCGCTGCCGATCAAGTCCGGCGGGCACCTGAGCCACGGACTCAAACCGAACTTCTCCGGCACCTTCTACACGATCGTCGACTACGACCTCGACCCCGAGTCCGAGCGCATCGACTACGACGAGGTCGAGCGCATCGCCCGGGAGTGCCGCCCGAAGATGATCATCTGCGGCTATTCGGCGTACCCGCGGACCATCGACTTCGCGCGGTTCCGCGCGATCGCCGACGGCGTCGGCGCGTTCCTCCTCGCCGACATCGCTCACATCGCGGGACTCGTCGCGACCGGCGCGCATCCGTCGCCGTTCCCGCATGCCCACGTCGTGACGACGACCACCCACAAGACGCTGCGCGGGCCGCGAGGCGGACTCATTCTGTCCGACACCGAGGACATCGCGAAGAAGGTCGATCGCAAGGTCTTCCCGGGAAGCCAGGGCGGGCCGTTCATGCACATCATCGCGGCGAAGGCGGTCGCGTTCGGCGAAGCGCTCCGACCCGAGTTCACGACGTACGCGAAGAACGTCGTCGCGAACGCCGCCGCCCTGGCCGATGCGCTCGTCGCCCGCGGGTACCGACTCTGCACGGGCGGGACGGACAACCACCTCATGCTCGTCGATCTCCGGCAGCGCGACGCGGACCTCACCGGCGCCGACGCCGAGCGCTGGCTCGAGGAGGCCGGGATCATCGTGAACAAGAACGGCATTCCGAACGACCCGCGGCCGCCGATGGTCACGAGCGGGCTGCGCCTCGGGACGCCGGCGCTCACGACGCGCGGCATGGGGACCGCCGAGATGACGCAGGTCGCCGATCTGCTCGACCGCGTGATGGCCGGTCGGGGCGATGCGACGATCGCGGCGGCGGTTCGGGCGGACGTCCGAACGCTCTGTGCCGCGTTTCCGCTCCCGCACTGACGGGATCGTTCGACCGTCACGTCGGATGTCGAGGAGTGGTTCATGCTGTTGTCGGTCGTGATCCCCGTGTACAACGAAGTGGAGACGATCGAAACGCTGCTGGATCGCGTGCGCGCGGTGCCGCTGGAGAAGGAGATCATCCTCGTCGACGATGCGTCGACCGATGGCACGCGCGAGGTGTTGCGCCGATTCGAAGGTGAACCCGGGTATCGCGTGCTGCTGCACGAGACGAACCAGGGCAAGGGTGCCGCGCTGCGGACGGGGTTCGGCGCGGCGACGGGCGACATCATCCTGATCCAGGACGCGGATCTGGAGTACGACCCGCAGGAGTACCCGCGTCTCATCGCGCCGATCGTCGACGGCCGCGCCGATGTCGTGTACGGATCGCGATTCCTCGGCGGGGAGGGGAATCGGGTGCTGCGGTTCTGGCACGCGGTCGGCAACAAGGTGCTGACGTTCGTCTCGAACTGCTTCTCGAACCTCTACCTGACCGACATGGAGACCTGCTACAAGGTGTTTCGGCGCGAGGCGATCGAGGGCATCGAGTTGCAGGAGTCGCGGTTCGGCATCGAGCCGGAGTTGACGGCCAAACTGGCGAAGCGACGACTCCGGTTCTACGAGGTCGGCATCTCGTACAACGGGCGATCGTACGGCGAAGGCAAGAAGATCGGCTGGCGCGACGGTCTGCGGGCGATCTGGTGCATCGTGCGCTACAACCTCGGCGATTGAACGGACGGTCGATCACGCCGCGGCCGCACCGGGACGCGCGTCGTCGCTGCGTTCCGGATCTCGTCAAACACGCGACGATCTTGGCCGCGATGGGGGGAGGTTCCGTCAAGAGAGCCCCGTCCCGCGGACCATCTCCACGGACTCCGTTGCCGCAACTGCGCCTCCCACAGAATCCCGTTCCCGCCGATTCCGTCACCCGGAAGCACCACCCGGACGCATCGCCCGAGTGCCTTCCGTCGCCGGATCGCTGATTCGCGCGTCCGGTTCATGGCCCGCCGGATCGGCGCATCGCCAACTGGCGCAGGCCCTCGTAGGCCGCGGCACAGACGACGGTGGAGAGGTTGAGCGATCGTGCGCGGGGGTCCATGGGCAGGGTGATGCGTTGTCCGGGTCCGTAGGTCTCGTCCACCCAGTCGTGGCACCAGTCGGGGACGCCGGCGGTCTCCTGGCCGAAGAGCAGGTAGTCGCCCTGGCGGAACTCGGCCTCCCAGTGCGGGCGGGCGGCCTTGGTGGTGTAGAGCCAGAGTCGTGCCGGGTGCTCGGCGTCGAGGAAGGCGTCCCACGACTCATGTTCGCGGCAGGCGACGAGGTGCCAGTAGTCGAGTCCGGCGCGCCGCCTCGCCTTCTCCGACATGTCGAAGCCGATGGGGTGGATGACGTGGAGCATGCACCCGGTCGCCGCGGCGGTGCGCCCGATGTTCCCGGTGTTGTTCGGGATCTGCGGGTTGAGCAGGACGAGATGGAATCGCGGTTCTTCCGCCGTCACGTCGGCGTCCTCCGTGTGCGTGCACCCTCCCGCCGGCGCCCACCGATCGGTCGATCATCCGCGCGAATCGCCGAGGGGGGGCGATGGCGCGGCTCCTGCGGTTCATCCTGCCGACGGCGCGGCTATCCGCCGAGGATCGAGTTGATTCTCGCCATGACCGCATCGTCGAGGTACAGATCGGCGGCGAGCGCGTTCTCGGTGATCTGTTCCGGCCGCGAGGCGCCGGCGATGGTGCTCGTGACCTCCGGGCGCCGGAGGCACCAGGCGAGGGCCATGCGGGCCATCGGGGCGCCGAGTTCGTCGGCGACGGCCTTGAGACGTCGGATGGTGCTCAGGTTCTCGTCCGTCATTCGGTTCGCGATGAACTTGCCGAGATTCTCGTCGGCCGCGCGCGACCCGGCGGGAACGCCGTCGAGATACTTGCCGGTGAGCAGACCCTCGGCGAGCGGCGAGAAGTTGATGATGCCCATGCCGTGTCGGCGACACGCGGGAAAGACCTCGGCCTCCCAGTGGCGTTCGAGCATGTTGTACAGCGGCTGGTTGCTCGCGGGACGATGCCACCC
>JAGQOI010000113.1 GCA_020427625.1 Phycisphaerales bacterium
ACCCGATCCGCCATCTCGAAGACCTGCGGGCCCGACGCGGGCGACGGACCCGCGACGCGCCGGCCATCGGCGAACTCGTCCACCGCATCGAACACGACGCGACCCGCGCCGAACGACGACTCGGATCGCTCGTCGACCTCTGGACCGAACTCGTGCCCGCGACCCTCGTCGATCACACCCGCATCTCCGGCATCCGGCGCGGCGTGCTGCACGTCGTCGTCGACTCCTCGCCGCTGCTCTACGAACTCAACACCCGGCTCGCGACCGGACTCGAAGGCGAACTCCGCCGTCGCTATCGCGGCACGCTGCTGCGCGTCCGCGCCACCGTCGGCGTCCTCGAGGACGGGACCGGCGCCTGAACCGATCCGCACCTGCCGGCGCGCCGGATCCGCCGGGTTTCGGGTGCGATCCCGCTCCGCGACGTGGTAGACTCGACGCATCGAACTCCCGGAGCCGATCACGCGATGGATGCGAGAATGAACGTCGCCGAACGATCGCACCGCCGCACGTGGCCGATGTTCCTCATGGTCGTCATGTTCGGGCTCGTCGCGCTGGAATCGCTCATCGTCGCGGCCGTGATGAAGGGTCCCTGGCTCGTGCTCCTCGCGCCCGCCGCGGTCTGCGCCATCAAGGGTGCGCATCTCTGGCGCGACCTCGCCCGCGCGCGATAATCACGTTCGACGCGAGCGGTTGTGCAGAGCGAACCGTCATCCCCAAAATGGGCGATTTTCTGTTGCTGCGCATCGCGGCGCGGCGATAATGAGATATCGCGGCGGCGACCGGACGGCCCGTGGGGAAAACCCTCTCAGGTCACCGAGTCGCTTCCACGACGACCGTCGATCGCGTTCGCCAAGGGCGCAACGATCGTCGGGCGATGAGCCCCGCGGGACGCCGCGGGGAGAGGTTCTTGGCGGCAGGGTAGTCACCTGCGGCGGCTGAGTCGGCCCTTTCTACAAAGGAGGTGATCGAGTGAACCATATGTTTGACTGTATCAAGGGGCTGCACACGTAACCCGTGCACCTGACGGGGCGCACGGAGTGCAGCCCTTCGGTTCTGAATACCAAGGCCCCGGCGCGACCCGCGTCGGGGCCTTTTTCTTCTCGCGCGCCGTCGTCACCCGCGCGACGCGAATCACCGGCGCGTCGCGAACCGTCGAGCGTCCCGGCGTGGCCCGGATCGGCGTCGCGCGAGATGATGGATCCACCATGACGCGATCGGTCGATGCCGCGAGTCCGCACGAAACCGCCCTTCGCGCGGCCGCGCGGGCCGTCGCCGCCCTCGGACCGCCCGTGTTCGACCTGTCCGACGACGATGTCGCCGTGCGCGACGTGAGCGCCGCGCGGGTTCGCGGCTGGTTCACGGCGAGCGAGGACGAGCGCGTCCGCTACCGGTTCGCGCAGTACCTCACCGCCCGTGCCGCGCTGCTGGAGACGATCACCGACCTCGAACCCCTCGCCCTCGAACCCGATGTGACGATCGTCCGCGAGTCCGACCGGTTGCGCGCCTTCGTCGTCGCCTATGCCGCGGCGTGCCTGCTGGTCCGGGCCGGTCGGTTCCTGGTCGACACCTACGGCGGCGATCGCGTGATCCGGCGCAAGCTCGACGAGGCGAATCTCATCGACGGCCTGGCCCGCAAGCAGTTCACGCGTCTGTATCGCTCGCTCACGAATCCCGTCAACGCGATGCGCCTCCGCGAGGCGCGGCGGTTCGCCGACGGTCACCGGTCCGAGATCGGCGCCCTGCGCGGGCTCGACGACGATTTCGAGCCCGCGCTCGCCTACATCGACGCGGCCGAGCCGTTCCTCCGCGTGCCGGCGCTCGCCTATCTTCGCGCATACTGGCGCTATCGACGCTACGCGCTGCGACGACGCGGGCGATCGGCGGTCCAGAAGGTCATGTTCCGACTCCTCGAACTCGGCGGACGCGCGGTCGCCGAGGCGCGGCTTCCGCTGGCGCCCGGCCGCATCACGACCGACGTGTTCGCCCGACTCGCGACGCTGTTGCACCCCGGCGACGTCATCATCGCGCGGCATGATCACGCGATGAGCAACCTGTTCCTGCCCGGATTCTGGCCCCATGCCGCGCTCTACATCGGCCCGCCCTCGACGCGATCCGAACTCGGCCTCGCGCTCGACGAGGCGCGGGCGACCCGGTGGGTGGATCCGGTCCGCGTGCTCGAAGCGAAGAAGGACGGCGTGCGCCTCCGCCCGCTGGAGGAGACGCTCGCGGCCGACAGCGTGACCGTGCTGCGCCCGCGCCTCGCGCCGACGGAGATCGCGGCGGCGCTGACCCGCGCCCTCGGGCACGAGGGCAAGCAGTACGACTTCGAGTTCGACTTCTTTCGCGCCGATCGGATGGTCTGCACCGAGGTCATCTACCGGGCGTACGACGGGATCGGACCCATCGTGCTCGACCTCACGACGCGGGCGGGTCGACCCACGCTCTCGGCGGAGGACCTCATCGGGTACGCGATCGCGGATCGGGGATTCGAGCCGGTCGCGACGTTCGGCCTGCCGTTCGAGCCCGCGGGATTCTTCGAGGGCGCGGCCGCGCGGGAGGCGCTGTGCCGCCTCCGCGAGGAGGCCTGATGTACCCCGCCCGGCGGTTCGTTCAGCGGGTGGTCCACCACCACCATCCGATCCAGGCGCCGGCGTGCAGGGCGGCGATGGTCCACGAGACGAGCAGGAATCGGGTCTTG
>JAGQOI010000114.1 GCA_020427625.1 Phycisphaerales bacterium
TCGAGCATCCCCCGCACGAAGCCGAACGCGTGAATGTCGAGTTCGGTGAGCAGGCACTGCGCCAGCGCGCCCGCGGCCGTTCGCGCGGCGGTCTCCCGCGCGCTCGCACGCTCCAGCGTCTCACGACAGTCGGTCGTGAGCCACTTGATCGAGCCCGCGAGATCGGCGTGTCCGGGACGGGGACGATAGACGGGCGGCGTGCGCCGGAGGTCGTCGAGGCGACTGTCCCGGTTCGGGATCTGCATGATGATCGGGGCGCCGGTGGTTCGTCCGCGTCGGACGCCGGCGGTGAACGTGACGGCGTCCGCCTCGATGCGCTGGCGGCCGCCGCGCCCGTACCCGCCCTGGCGCCGCCGGAGTTCGGCGTTGATGGACTCGACGTCGATCTCGAGTCCGGCGGGCATGCCGGTGACGAGTGTCGTGAGGACCGGACCGTGCGATTCCCCGGCGGTCTGGAAGGCGAGCGTGGGCATGACGGTAGTGTACGAGGAAGGCGTCGCGTCGGCGGGAATCGGGGCGCGTCGAGGGGCGTGAGCCGGGCGGGACGGTCGGGCCGGCGCGAATCCGGCGCTGCGGCGATCCCTGCGCCCTACACTCCGGCCTATGGACGCACTCACGCCTCGGGAGATCGTCGCCGAACTCGATCGGCACATCATCGGTCAGGATGCCGCGAAGCGCGCGGTCGCGGTCGCGGTCCGCAACCGGTGGCGTCGTCGTCAGCTCGACCCGGCGCTGGCGCGGGAGGTCGCGCCGAAGAACATCATCATGATCGGTCCGACCGGGGTCGGGAAGACGGAGATCGCCCGTCGCATGGCGCGTCTGGTGAACGCGCCGTTCCTCAAGGTCGAGGCGAGCAAGTACACCGAGGTCGGGTATCACGGCCGCGACGTCGAATCGATGATCCGCGACCTCCTCGAACTCGGCATGAACATGGCGCGGGCCGAGCAGGCCGAGGTCGTCCGCGAGCAGGCCGAGAGCGCGGTCGAGGAACGGCTCGTCTCCCTGCTCATCGGCGCCGAACCGACCGACGAGCCGTCGCCGCTCGCGCCGACCGACGACTCGACGGATCCGGCCGCGGCGGACGTCGAGCGCGAGGTGCGCCTCCGCATGCGGCGCAAGATGCGCGACAAGCTTCGGGCGGGCCAGTTCGACGACCGGGAGATCGAGATCAGCGTGAGCGAGCGTCCGTCGATGCCGCTCATCGGCATGATGGGTCCGGACCAGGTCGATCCCGGCATGAGCCAGATGCTCGAGTCGCTCATGCCGACCCGCAGTCACCGGCGCCGGGTGACGGTGCGCCGGGCCCGCGCGATCCTCATGGAGGAGGAGACGGACAAGCTCATCGACAACGAGAAGCTCGTCGAGCAGGCGATCGAGCGGACGCAGCAGAACGGCATCATCTTCCTCGATGAGATCGACAAGATCGCCGCGCCGAGCGAGGGCGGCGGCAAGGGCAGCGCCGACGTGAGCCGCCAGGGCGTCCAGCGCGACCTCCTGCCGATCGTCGAGGGCAGCACGGTGAACACGCGCTACGGCGTCGTGCACACCGACCAGATCCTGTTCATCGCGGCGGGCGCGTTCCACAGTGCCGCGGTGAGCGACCTCATGCCCGAACTCCAGGGTCGCTTTCCGATCCGCGTCGAACTCGAAGCGCTCCGCAAGGAGGACTTCCGACGCATCCTCACCGAACCCGATGCCGCCCTGACGAAGCAGCAGCAGGCCATGCTCGCGACCGAGGGCATGACGATCGAGTTCGACGACGCGGCCGTCGACGCGATGGCCGAACTGGCCGCCGAAGCCAACGCGACGATGGAGAACATCGGCGCCCGACGCCTCATGACCGTCATGGAACAGGTGTTCGAGCAGCTCAGCTTCGACGCGCCCGACCTCGACGGCGGCACCGTCCGCATCACCGAGGCCTTCGTCCGCGAACGACTCGCCGCCATCATGCAGGACGAGGACCTCAGTCGGTTCGTGCTGTAAGCATCACGATCGACCTACGTCTGCCTGATCACGACCGGCGTCTCCACCGGCGTCCAATCGAACAGGGCTCGAAGCATCGCCGTCCGACAGACGGACGCGTCGGTGAGATCCGAACGAGTCGAGGCCGGCGTACTTGAGGTATGAGATCGGACCGACCGGGTGGCTCTTGTGGGTCGCCTTGCCGTCGTGCGTGAAGAACATCTCACTCAATGTGGGTCAACGGCCTTCGTGCCGCACTCCTGACACCGAGCGCATTCTTGCAGCAGGTGGCCGCAAGTCGCACATTGCCCTCTCACCCGTCGGCGGGATCCGCGAATCCTCAGTGCGCATCGTCTGATGCCGACGACAGAACTCACCACGACAAGAAACGCGGTCGCGAACACGGCGGAGTTGAGAAGGATGCCACCCCAAATGGGCCGAGTCGGGAGCACGATGCCGTTCCCGACCTCGATGCCGCCTCGGACCTCCGCGCCCTGTCGTGCCGAGGTGACGCAGCGCCATGGCCACCCCGCCAGGGCAACCTGAGTTACGTCGTCGCCCCACACCGACAAGATGCGTTTCGCGCGGTCCACCTCGACGAATGCGTCCGAGCCCGCCTCCTCTTCATTGGGGAACGGCCCATCTGCCGATGCCGGCCCAACGTCGATGAACACCCATTCATCGATGCCGACGCCGGATCCGAGGCCGATCGCGAAGATGCGATTCTCAACTACTGCCAGACCAACATGCGGAGACTGAGCAGACCCGATCAGGGCAGCGAGCCACGAGGCAAGTATTGCGACGACCGGCGCCGCAATCAACGCGACCCCAATGCGCCGCGCCCAACCTGACGTGAGATCATTCAAGGACGAGGATCGGCTTGAAGATGAGTCGCCCATCTGTCGCCTCCGCTCGATAGATGGCTCTGGCGCCATAGACCAGGAGACTTCGACCGCGGACAGTGCCGGGTATCGGCAACATCGTACGACCCGGAGCGGCACCCTCGGCAATCATCACACCGCTCTCATCAATCCACTGGTTCCACGTGTCGCCGCCGTTGACAACCCATACGGTTGAGTCAACGACTGCGGCAAGGTCAAACGGGCCCCGATCGCCATCGCGCCAAGCGGTGACCCGATTGTCGCCGATCCACACACCGACCTCATCAAAGTACAACGGCTGCCCATCAATGACGTCGACCACAACCCCCGGCCCGGGAACGAAATCTCGCTCGCGGTTGAGTTCCAGAGGTACATGGGATGGGATCGCCACGGTCGCCTCATCGAGTTGCCGTACAGAATCACCGTCGAGAGTCGCCACGGAGACACGACCGGTCGAGGAGTCAACCACCTGTAACGTGCGATCGTCCCGCCACCACATCGGCTGCAGCACCGACGCGCTCGTGAACGGCACGTCCAGCGACGTCAGCTTGATGTCGCCTGTCTCCAACGCATGCACGATTGTGACTCGACTGTCTCCCGGTCCTGCAATCGCGACAGACGATCCGTCAGGAGAGATCAACGGATCGCAGTACATTCCGCCGGCGGACAGTGAGGTCTCCTCGTCGGCTCCAACACGAAGACCCTCGGACGTACCGATCAAGAGTTGTCCATCTGGCAGGTCGATGACGAACCGCCTGCTCCTGCTCAAGAGCTTCTCCGCCCCCTGAAGCCCACCGACGGTCCGCCAGTGGTTGAGATCACCGCCAGGTTCCCATGTCTGGAAGAAGAGATCGCCACCGGGGCCACTCCAACACCCTCGAATCCGGGCCGCCGCACCAGCCGGGACTATGACAGGGCCACCCAACTCATTCCCGACGGGAGAGGGTTCCGGCGTCGATGGCGGAGCGGTCGCTCCAATCTGCCCGGCGCTTGACTCGAGCGGATCCGACTCGGTCCCCGGTGACGGAGCCGGAGGCCTTGAACAACCCAGCAGGATGATCGCAAGCAATACGGCACATCGCATCAATTGAAGTCCATCCTGTGTATCGTCGATCGCATGGTCCATCGGGACCATGTCGGACTTGGTGGCCCACGTCCGGTGCCCGCGGAACTTCACGAAACGACCAGAATCGCCCGGCACACGTCGATTCGCATGCTCATCACGACCTCCCGTGTCATCGTCGGCCGGATGCGGACGTGTCCGTGGCATCTTCCTCGATACGCCGAGCCGACTGAACGGAATTCCTGAGGAAATCATGTCTCCGCGACCGCGATGAGCGCCGCTTCCA
>JAGQOI010000115.1 GCA_020427625.1 Phycisphaerales bacterium
GTCGTGATCGCGCGCTCGACGAGGGCCGGCGTCGCCGTGAGACCGGCGATCGCCTCCAGGTCGTCGAGACGCGCCGCGACCTCCGGACGCGCGGCACGCATCGCGTCGAACGTCGTGTGCGCCGCCTTCGCGTCATCAATCCGCGCCCGAACGGTCGATGACCCGTCCGCCGGCTCGTCGTCGAAACCGTACCCGAGATCGAGCAGCGCCTCGACGGACGCCAGGGTCTCGAGCGCGGACGCGCCGTCGACCACCCACGCGTCGAGGGCCGTCCGCTGCGCCTCGATCCGGGCGAGCCAGTCGGGGTCCTCGCGCGGCGGCGGGTCGGCCTTCGGATCCGGCGCGCCGAGGATGGCGGTCACCGCCTGTTCGCGGGCGGCCTGGGCGGCCCGCGCGACGGCCGCGCGATCGCCGGACGCAAGCGACGCCAGGTCGACCGCGAGTCGTTCGTCGATCAGTCCGAGCCAGACGCTCCAGTCGCCGAAGCGCCCGTAGGACGCGACGTAGAGATCGGTATCGGCGCGAAGATCGTCCGCGGAGATCCGTCCGCAGAAGTCGTCGCGCAGCACGATCCACCAGCGGTTCAGCGCCTCGATGCGGTAGCTCGCGTCGGTCGCGCAGATCGCGGCCCGCCAGTCGGCGGGATTGCCGACCTCCGCGAGCAGCGTCGTGACCTCCGTTCGGGTCGTCGCGACGGCCTCGGTGATCTTCCGGAGGGCATCGTCGATGCGCGCGGCGTTGCGCCGGATCGGCGGAATCGTGCGGGCCGCCTCGATGTCCGACTCGATCGCGGCGAGTCCGCGGGCCGAGGTCTCGATGTTCGTCTCGATGCGGGACCGGTCGCCCTCGCTCGTCGTCGCGAGGCGCCGGAGTCGGTCGAGGTTGTCGCGAATCGCCGTCAGTCCCGGCTCGGTCCGGACCGCGTCGAGGCTGCGGACGGCATCGGGATCGACCTCGTAGTCGCCCACGACGGTGAGCCAGGCCTGGATGGCCCTGCCGTCGTCGTACGACGTCGGCAGAACGGATGGTGCGTCGGTCCGCAACGTGTCGATCGCGACGACGCCGTCGAACGCGTCGAGCCGGGTGTTCACGCGATCGATCCAGACCATGTCGGGGAGGAGGCCCTGCGCGATCGCGCCGTGAGCCGCGTCGTCGACGGCGGCGCCCGGCTCGGGCAGATGCGGCACGAGCACGGCGGCGACGACGTCCGGGCGACACGACGGATCGAGGGCGCCTTCGATGCGCGCCCGGGCGCCGAAGACCTGTTCGACGAGACCGTCGAGCGCCTTGACCGAGGGCGCGACGTCGAGGAGACGCGTCGCCGCCTGGAAGAGGTCGCGGTCCAGGCGCGACACGTCGGTCAGGCGGTCCCGCAGGACGGCGGCGAGCGCCGGGCGCCCGAGCTGGTCGTATCGGCCCGCCAGACGCTCGAACGTCGCGTGCAGCGGCCAGTTCGCGCCGGTGAGCACGGCGCGGATCTCGTCGACGCCCGCGAGCGCCTCCTTCGTGCGACGGACCCCGCCCGCCGTCATCGCCGCCGCCGGCGGATCGGCGCGCAGCATCTCGGCGATGTCGTCCCGACCGGCGACGCGCACGGGTGAGAGCAGGCGTTCGCCACGCTCGGCCGCCGCGATCACCTCCGCGACCCGACCGAGACCGTCCGCGTCGCCCGACCACGCCCCCCGCTGCGCCGCGAAGATCGGATCGCGAAACCGCCGCAGGAGAATCTCGAGCCAGGCCTCGTGCTCGCGACAGAGGCGGTCCCACTGCGCGGCATCGTCCGGCGTCGCCCATCCCA
>JAGQOI010000116.1 GCA_020427625.1 Phycisphaerales bacterium
CGCGCCCGCGGGACGGGTCCCAGCGCTGGTAGATTCCGCCGCAGTCGTCGAAGCCGACGACGTCGCGGCCGTGACTGTCGAGGACCTGGATCTCGTAGCGCCCCATGAAGTACACGCCCGAGTTCGAGCCCTCCGGCACCATGAACTCGACGTGCGCCTCGACATCACCGTGCTCGAACGTCGTGAACAGGTGCTTCGTCACGCCCGCGTCGCCGTTCACGACGACGCCGGTTCCCGGGCTCCTCTTGAGGCGGGACGGCGCGGAGATCCACGGCGCGGCATCGCCGCCGACGGCCCATTCGCCGGTCTCGGCGCGAAACGCACGGAGGTCGGGTCGGGCGAGCGGTTCGACGAGGTCGGCGCGCGGCCCGTCGGGGATGCGGTTGAGCGTGTACCACGCCTCCGTCGACCACATGGCCTCGCCGTCGTCGGACGTCGGCGTCATGCGCAGATGGACGACGCATCCCTCGCGCAGGCCGGGCACGACGAGCCGCACGGAGCGCCGATCGGCGGCGGGAATCGCGTCGGTCGCGACGAGCGTCTGCTCCTCGTACTTCGGGCCGCCGTACTCGGGCGTCGGGTGATACGTCCACTGCTTCACGCGCACGTTCGACGGGTCCGCGAGCCAGTCGCGCGGGACGGCGCGCGTGAAGGACACGATGAATCCGTCGGAGGTGGCGCGGACGGTGTCGTACTCGAACGCCGTCGCGCCGGTCGGGCGCAGGCGTTCGAGTCCGAAACGACGGTTCCGCCACGACCAGTTGCCGTCGCTGCCCGTCCCGCCGACGTACAGGCAGCCGTCCGGACCGACGACCATGCGGTTGAGCCCGCACTCGAAGCCCTGCGAGCATCGGAACGCGGCTCCCTGGTACTCGCCGCCGACCTGTTCGAGACAGACCCGGCGGATGCCGCCCATCGTGAGTTCGGCGACGTACATCTGTCCGGCGAACGGTCCGTCGGTGATGAGCAGCGGCTGGGCGGGCGAGTTCGCGGCCTCGTTCTGAGGGAACCACACGGCCGGCGGCGAGACCGGCCGGTCGGCGTGCAGACTCGGGTGTCCGCCGTCGGGATACCGGTCGCTGGACGACTCGGTGCCGTTGGCGTGTCCGAAGAAGTGGCCGGGCCGGACGTGGATGAGTTTGCTCGACGGCAGCCAGGCGCCCTGGTTGTCGGTGACGAAGATCTCGCCGTCGGATCCGACGCCGACGCCGTTCGGCGTGCGGAGGCCGCCGCAGAGGTACTCGATGGCGCGGGTCGCGAGGTTGACGCGAAAGCACGTGCCGCGGTGCGGCGGGTTCGGGCCGTTCATGCTCACGACGGTGCCGCGCACGTGGTCGGCGGCCATGGTGTTGTCGAAGTAGATCGCCGTCGACAGCGCGCCGTAGAGCCACCCGTCGTGTTCGATGAGTCCGAAGGTGAAGTGGTGGTAGTTGTCGCTCGTCCAACCGGAGGCGAAGACCTCGCGGTGCCGGAACGATCCGTCGCCGTCGGGATCGGAGAGTCGATGGATCGCGGTGCGATCGCAGACGTAGAGGTCGCCGTCGTGGACGAGGACGCCGAGCGGGTCGTGGAATCCCTCGGCGAGCGTGCGGACGACGATGTCGTCGGGATCGCGCGACGTCGCGTGTTCGAGGACGTACAGCGTGCCGTTCGGTGCGTCGCGGAACGCGCCGTTGTTGACCGGACGAAAGGACGAGACGACGAGGTCGCCGCCGGGCAGGAAGGCCATGCCGCCGACCTGCGGCTCGAACCCCTCGGGCCGGATGCGTTCGAGGGTCCACGCGGGATGGACGGCGTCGAGTTCCATGCCGTCGCCGGGACGGACCGGCTCGCGCCCGTCGAGAATCCGCTTCGTGCCGGGCGAGACGACGCGGGTGACGCCCCGCTCGGTGCGGAGGGCATCGGGCGGCACGAGGTCGAACGCCGCGGCTCCGGGCGGGCGCCATTCGAGGCGGAGGAACTGTCCGCCCTCGCTCTCGAACATGCGGATCTCGAAC
>JAGQOI010000015.1 GCA_020427625.1 Phycisphaerales bacterium
CGACCGGCCCGGTCGAGCATCCGCACGAGCAGGATGCGGCGGCGGGCGCGCTGGATGGTCTTTCGGAGGCGACGCATGAGGATCTCCGTCCGATTCGGCCGGGCAAGAATCCCCCGGCCGGTGCGTTCAGACCATGATAGGCCCAAGTGGTCCGGGAACCGCCGCGGCGGGCGGGCCGAACCCTTGGGCGGTGAATCGCGACGCCCCGCCGTGGGCGCGCCGCGACGGGCGGCCACCACCCTGCGGAACGCTCCCTACTGCCGGAAGGATGTCTCATGCATCGACGACTGACCGCCCTCCTCCTCGTCCTGTGGCTCGCGACCGGCGTCCGGGGGGCCGGGCTCCTCGCGCCGACCGACACCACCCTGCCGGCTCTGCGCGTCACCGACCACCTCGTGACCGTGACGATCGACGACCAGATCGGCCTCACGACGGTCCGACAGGTCTTCCACAACGACACGAACCGGCGTCTCGAGGCGACCTACGTCTTCCCGCTGCCGGAGAACGCCGACCTCACCGACTTCCAGATGTCGTTCAACGGAAAGATGGTGCAGGGCGAGGTCCTGCCCGCCGCCGAGGCGAGGCAGATCTACGAGCGGATCGTCCGCCAGACGAAGGACCCCGGCCTGATCGAGTTCATCGGGCACCGTCTCCTCCAGATGCGCGTGTTCCCGATCGAGCCGAACAGCGACGTCACGATCCAGGTGAAGTACCAGCAGATCTGTCGTCCCATCAGCGGCATGAGCGGATACCACTACCCGCTGCGGACCGCGCGCACGAGCGGGCGGGCGTTCGGCACCGTGCGCTTCGACGTGACGCTGAAGACCGGCGCGCCGCTCAAGACGATCTGGTCGCCGAGTCACGCCGTGGAAGTGGTGCGCGACGGCGAGCATGCCGCCCGCATCGCGTACGAGGCGAAGTCGGCGAGTCTCGAGGACGACTTCCTCCTGCTGTACGACACCGACACGTCGGACCTCGGCCTGTCGACGGTCGCGTACCGTCCGGACCCGACGAAGCCGGGTCACTTCGTCGTGACGCTGACGCCGAAGCAGCTCTGGCCCGACGACAAGGCGCAGCCGCAGGATGTCGTGTTCGTGATCGACACGAGCGGCTCGATGGCGGGCGAGAAACTCGACCAGGCGAAGGCCGCGCTGCGGTGGTGCATCGAACGCCTGTCCGACGAGGACCGCTTCAGCGTCGTGCGCTTCTCGACCGGGTTCGACCTGCTGTTCAACCAGCTCACGACGGCGACGCGCGATCATCGGAAGGCGGCGCACGAGTTCGTCGATCGCTTCAGCGCGGCCGGGGGGACGAACATCTCCGACTCGCTCAAGGCCGCCCTGGGACTGCACCGCGACGATGACGCCTCGCGTCCGTTCGTGGTCGTCTTCCTGACGGACGGTCAGGGCAATCGCGGTCCGGACGAGATCCTGCGCATGGTGCGGGAGACGGCGGGCGGGATGAAGAATCTGCGGATGTTCCCGTTCGGCGTCGGGACCGACGTGAACACGACGCTGCTCGACCAGTTGGCGTCGGCGCACACGGGTCGTCCGGTGTACGTGCTGCCGGGCGAGAACCTGGAGATCGTCGTCGGCGACTTCTTCTCGATCATCAGCCGCCCGGTGCTCACGAACCTCGCGCTGTCGATGCCGGGCCTGAGCGGCGTGACGGAGCGGTTCCCCGTGGCGCTCGGCGATCTCTATCACGGCCAGCAGCTCATCGTCGCGGGCCAGTTCGCGGAGGCGAAGCCCGGCCCGGTGAAGCTCACGGCACAGCGGGCGGGCACGACGGTCGAGTTCAGTTGGCCGAGCGTCTCGTTCGCCCATACGCCGGAGGCGACGTACGTGCCGTCGATCTGGGCGGGACGGAAGATCGCGTATCTCGTCGACGAGATCCGCACCGTCGGCGAGAAGCCGGAACTGCTCGATGAACTCCTCGCGCTGAGCGCGGAGTACGGCATCCAGACGCCGTACTCGTCGTGGCTCGTGACGCCGGAAGGACGCGGCGGAAGCATCGACCGCAACATCGAGAGACTCGGCCGGGCCGGCGGCGGCGGCGGCTCGCGCCAACTGCGCACACGCGAGGCGCTGACGGCGGATGAACTCCGCGATGCGAGCCGCGGCCTGAGCCGCGGCCTGAGCCGCGGCCTGAGC
>JAGQOI010000117.1 GCA_020427625.1 Phycisphaerales bacterium
ATCTTCCCGCCCGCCTGAACACGCGCGGCTCATCGCTCGACGCGAACGCGATCGGCGCGCGCGCATCGGCATTACGGGCGGTGCTCGTGTCGTGCACGAGTCTCGGCGGGCAGAATGCCGCGATCATTCTCAGGCGGGTCGACTCATGAGCAGCGCGCGTCGCATCGTCATCACGGGCATGGGATGGGTGACGCCGCTCGGGCACGATCTCGACACGGTGTGGTCGCGTCTGGTCGCCGGCGCGTCGGGCGTGCGTCCGATCGCGCGGTTCGAGGCGTCGACGTTCCCGACGACGTTTGCCGCGCAGGTGCGCGAGTTCGATCTGTCGAAGTACGTGCGCGACGTGACGCCGCACGCGCACGCGAATCCGAACACGCAGTTCGCTCTCGGTGCCGCGCGCCAGGCGTGGACGCAGGCGGGACTCGACGCGAACGGCATCGACGCCCGCCGCATCGGCCTCTACCTCGGCGCCGGCGAGGGCGTGCTCGACTTCGACAACTACGTCGGCGCCAACCTCGCGGGCTGGAACCAGGCGGAGCGGCGCATCGACGCGAAGGCCTGGGCCGACGCGGCCCTGCGCCTCATGACGCCGCCCCGCGAGATCGAGCAGGAGCCGAACATGCCGGTCGCGCACATCGCGCGCGAGTTCGGCCTCCGCGGCCCGGTCTACAACTGCCTCACCGCCTGTGCCGCGAGCACCCAGGCCATCGGCGAGGCGTGCAGCATCCTCCAGCGCGGCGACGCCGACGTCATGCTCTCCGGCGGCGCGCACACCATGCTGCACGTGCTCGGCGTGACCGGCTTCAACCGTCTCACCGCGCTGTCGACGCGCAACGACGACATGCAGCGCGCGTCGCGCCCGTTCGACCGCTCGCGCGACGGCTTCGTGATGGGCGAGGGCGCCGGCATCGTCGTGCTCGAGACGCTCGATCACGCCCGCGCCCGCGGCGCGATGCCGCTCGCCGAAGTCACCGGCTTCGGATCGAGCGCCGACGCGTTCCGCATCACCGACATGCATCCCGACGGGCGCGGCCCGGCCGAGGCGATCCGCGAGGCGCTCGCCGAGGCCGGCATCGATCCCGCCGGCGTCGACGCCGATGGTCGTCCGCCGGTGCAGTACATCTCCGCGCACGGCACGGGCACGCAGGAGAACGACTCCATCGAGACGCGGGCGATCAAGGCCGTGTTCGGCGATCGCGCGAAGCAGATCCCGGTGAGTTCGATCAAGTCGATGATGGGTCATCTCATCGCGGCTGCGGGCGCGGTGGAACTCATCACGTGCGTGCTCACGATCCGTCACCAGGTCCTGCCGCCGACGATCAACCTGAACACGCCGGACCCGGAGCTCGATCTCGACTACGTGCCGAACGTCTCGCGCCCGGCGCGGGTCGACACGTGCCTGTCGAATTCCTTCGGCTTCGGTGGTCAGAACGATGCCCTCATCGTGACGCGTTGGCGCGACTGAACCGCGACCTCGCCGCGCCGGACCGTCGGTCGATCGCGATCGCGCATCCCCGGTCGTCGCCCGTTCGCGCGGGAGGTCGCCCGACCACCCTCGTCGAGCCATGTGCGCGGCGGTCGTCGGCCACCATCGTCGATCGCTGCGCGAGGCGGTCGCCCGGCCCACCTCCTGCGGATCCGCCGGCCGTGTCCGGCGGTGTTTCGCGACGGATCGGCGACCGCTCGGGGCCGAATTCCCGGACGTTCACGTCCGGGCCCGATGATCCATCCCGGGGGGCGGGATGGATCGCGGGTGGTTCCGGCGTGTCCGCCCCCTTGATCCCCGGAACCCGCCCGGCTATTCTTCACGATCCCGCTCCGGGCCGTTGGTCCCGGAGCCGTTCATCGCGGCTCATCGCCGTCCATCTCATCGCCGTCCATCATGGGGCCGTAGCTCAGTTGGTAGAGCGCTTGCATGGCATGCAAGAGGTCGTCGGTTCGACC
>JAGQOI010000118.1 GCA_020427625.1 Phycisphaerales bacterium
CACGTCGGTCCGGACGGTCTCGGTGCCGATCCTCGAGAACGACACGTTCCATCCGTCGATCGCCCTGGACCTGACCGACGCCCTCGTGAAGGAAATCCAGCGTCGGACGCCCTATAACGTGACCGGCGAGGTTCGCGCGGATACGATCCTGTCCGGACGGATCCGCCGGGTCGAACTGGATCAGCTGGCCAAGTCGAAGCTCACCGGTTTGAGTGAAGAGGTGATCGTGACGGTGACGATCGACTTCGAGTGGACCGACCTCAGGACCGGACGCACGCTCGTCGCCCGCGAGAGTTACGCGGGACAAGGCGTGTTCAACCCGTCCCGGCCGGTCGGCGAGCCGGTCGAACTCGGCACGCTCGCGGTCGTACAACAGTTGGCCCGCGACGTGGTTTCCGAGATGCGTTCCGCCTGGTAGGCCGGGCGCATCACCCCCATCACCCACGACGCCGGGCTTCGAGCCGCCCGCGCGGGCCCTCGAAGGCCGGACGGACCGAACGCCGACATGCCTGAGCACCATCACAACGATCCCGAGCCGCCGCCGCGCAAGGGCGGCTCGGATGGCCGCGGCCCGCAGACGCCGCCCCCGCTGCGCTTCCGCGGCGGCATCATGAGTTGGCTGTTCCTCATCGCCATGCTCATCCTCGTGGTGTTCGTGATCAACAGCACGAACAGCCGCGGCGACGAGAAGGTGTTCCAGGAACTCCTCGTCCATCTCAAGAACGGCGACGTCGTCAACGACCTCGTCACCGTGAAGGACGATCGACTCGTCGCGACGCTCCGCAGCGGCACGGGCAACCTCACGCAGGACACGCCCGTCTGGGTCGAGATCGACGCGCAGAACCGCGACTGGTTCTACGACCAGATCAAGACGCAGGGCATCGCCAAGCTCAAGATGGAGACGGGCGGGAACATCTTCATCAACTTCCTGTTCACGCTCATCCCGTTCATCCTGCTCCTGCTCATCATCTGGTTCTTCATCGCGCGATCGATGCGCCAGGCGGGCGGCGGTCCGGGCGGCATGCTCGGCAGCTTCGGCAAGTCGCGACACCGTCTGACCTCCAAGGACGCCGCGAACGTCAAGTTCACCGACGTCGCCGGCATCGAGGAGGCCAAGGAAGAGGTCGCCGAGATCGTCGAGTTCCTGAAGAACCCGCGCAAGTTCCAGCGCCTCGGCGGCCGCATCCCTCGCGGCGTGCTGCTCACGGGTCCTCCCGGCTGCGGCAAGACGCTCCTCGCCAAGGCCATCGCCGGCGAGGCCGACGTGCCGTTCTTCTCCATCAGCGGCTCGGACTTCGTCGAGATGTTCGTCGGCGTCGGCGCCAGTCGCGTCCGCGACCTGTTCAAGCAGGCCAAGGAGAACTCGCCCTGCATCATCTTCCTCGACGAGATCGACGCGGTCGGTCGTCGTCGCGGCGGCGGCTTCTCCACCGGCGGGCATGACGAGCGCGAGCAGACCCTCAACGCCATCCTCGTCGAGATGGACGGCTTCGAAGCCTCCGACCAGGTCATCGTCATCGCCGCGACGAACCGTTCCGACGTCCTCGATCCCGCCCTCACGCGGCCGGGACGCTTCGATCGACAGGTCGCCGTCTCCCTGCCCGACCTCGTCGGTCGCAAGGAGATCCTCCAGGTCCACGCCCGCAAGGTGAAGATGGGACCGAACGTCGACCTCGAGCGGCTCGCGCGCGGGACGCCGATGTTCTCCGGCGCCGATCTTGCCGCCGTCATCAACGAGGCCGCGATCATCGCGACCATGGCGGGCAAGGACTACATCGAGATGGCCGACCTCGAGGAGGCCCGGGACAAGGTCCGCTGGGGACGCGCCCGCAAGAGCCGCCGCATCGAGGAGCAGGAGCGCGTCGCGACCGCCTATCACGAGGCCGGTCACGCCGTCGTCCAGGCGCTGCTCGAGCACGCGGACCCCGTCCACAAGGTCACCATCATCCCCCGCGGGCAGGCCATGGGCGCCACGTTCTCGCTGCCCGAGAAGGATCGCTACGGCTACGGCCGACGCTATCTCGACGCGACGATGCGCGTCCTCTGCGGCGGACGCATCGCCGAATCGAAGAAGACCGGCGACGTCTCCTCCGGTGCCGCGATGGACATCCAGATGGTCACCGCCTACGGCCGTCACATGGTCCTCGAGTGGGGCATGTCGGAGCGGCTCGGGTTCGTGAACTACTCCGGCGTCGACAGCCGCGAGATGTACATCCCGGACAAGGACTACTCCGACGAGACCGCCAAGGTCATCGACGACGAGGTCCGTCGGATCTCCGACGAGGCGTATCGCGACGCGACCGAGATGATCGAGGCGAACTGGGAGAAGGTCGTCGCCGTCGCCGAGGCCCTGCTGCGGTACGAGACGCTCTCCGGCGACGAGGTCGACCGCCTCATGAAGGGCGACCGGCTCGACAAGCCGACCGTCGCCGAACTCCTCCGCGACGCGACGACGCCGACGCCGACCCCGACGCGCCCGAAGCGCGACGATCGGCCCGACGAGGAACCGTCCGGCGGCATGATGCCCAGCCCGGCCTGACCGAGACCGCGAGTGGCCGACGAGGCGCCCTTGTCCGGACCCGTCCGGCGGGGTATGACTTCAGGACGCGTTCGCACCGCCCCGGGGGTGCCGGGACTGCAAGCGGGCGCGACCGATTCCGAATCATTCCGCGGAGGCGACTGCCATGACCGTTCTTCAGTCTTCCAACCCGGTCCTCACCGACGACCATTTCCGCAGCGCGTACGGACACATGATGGGGTCCGAGACCGCGACGGTGAACGGCGTCATCCACAAGACGTTCGTGCTCGTCGGACTCGCCGTCGGCGCGGGCGCGCTGGGGTACTCGGTCGGCCAGACCATCCCGGCCGCGGCATGGATCAGCAGTCTCGTCGCGCTCGTCGTGACGATGGGCGTGTACTTCGGTCTGCGTTCGAAGCCGGAACGGGCGAAGATCCTCGGCCCGATCTACGCGCTGGCGGAGGGCTTCTTCCTCGGCGCGCTGACCGCGGTGTTCGAGTCGATGCTCGCCGCGAGCAAGATCGCCGTGCCCGGCGGGCTCGCACTCCAGGCCTTCATCGTGACCGCCAGCGTGATGGGCGCGATGCTGCTGCTCTATCGCGCGGGGATCATCAAGCCGACGGCCCGCTTCCAGTCGGTGCTCAGCACGGTGACGCTGGGCATCACGATCACCTATCTGATCTCGTTCGCGCTGAGCTTCTTCGGCATCAGCATGCCGCTCATCGGGCTCTCCGGCGCCATGGCCGGCGGCCAGGCGGCCTGGATCGGGCTCGGCCTGAACGTCGTGATCCTCGGCGTCGCGTCCCTGTGGCTCGTCATCGACTTCGGACTCGTCGAGGACACGGTCCGGTCCGGCGCGCCGAAGGACATGGAGTGGTACTGCGGCTTCGCGCTGACCGTCTCGCTCGCCTGGGTGTACTACGAGGCACTCAAGGTCTGCTTCCGGCTGGCGCTCCTGCTGTCCAACCGCGACTGATCGACTTCGAGATCGGCATGCACCGTCCCGCCCGCGAGGATCGTCGCCGACCCGGCGACCGTCCTCGCGGGCGTTCGCGCGCGAGCGCGTCAGTCGACGGCGTCCCGCATCGTGATCGCGAAGTCGTACAGCGACCGCAGCGCCGTCGCGTCGAGGTCGCCGACGCCCTGGAAGCGCGTGATGAGCGGCGTCGGGTCGTCCATCGCGAGTCGTCCGAGCAGGTCGAACTTCGTCGCGAGGATGTCCTTGAGGTCGGCCTCGCGGTTGCGGGCGTGACCGGCAGGATACATGACGAGCCCGCTGTCGTGCGCCACGCCGTCGGACGCCGTGATGATGATCGACGTCGGGATGCCGTCCGGGTACTTCGCGTCGTACTCCGGGCCGCCGTGCCGGAAGGTGATCCGGTCCATGAGCGCCCGCGTGACCGGGTGGCGGATCGCGTCCGCGCCGTAGTCGTGCGGGCTGAGCATGAGGCTCTTCCAGTAGTCGTCGCCGGTCGAGGCGAGGGCGGGATTCCCGAGAGCCGCGGCCTTCTCCATCGCCTTGCGCAGCATCGTCGAGACGATGTAGACCATCGAGTGGTCCGCCGACTGGCGGGTGTGCGGATCGCGCTTGGCGGGATCGCCGATGATGCCGAACGCGGGTTCGTAGGCGACGATGGTGATGCTCTTCACCGCGTCGGGCCCGGCGAGGACCGACGGGTTCTTCCGGATGAGGTCGATGAGGCCCTGGAGCGCGCCGGCGGACTGGTGCTCGTAGAGGCCAAGCTTGAAGTGCATGCCCATCACGGCGAAGTCGTTGCCGCTGTGCGTGAGGACGAGGTCGAACGGGCTGTCGCCCTTCGTCGGTTCGAACTGGCGCCAGATCGCTTCGGGATTGCGGAAGATGTCGCGCGGCCCGAGGAAGCCCTTCATCGAGCGCTGCATCGCGAGGATCGCCGCTTCCGTGCTGATCGCCGCCGACGCGCCCTTGGAGTCCGACAACTGCTTGCCGGCGCGGATGGCCCGCCAGGGAATGAAGTGGGCGACGAACATGCCGATGGCGGACTCGATCTGATCGGGGGTGGCGCCGAGCATGGCGCCGTAGACGGCCGCGGACGCGATCGCGCCGTGCACAACGTGATCGATCTTGTACGTCTTGAGGCTGAACACCTCGGCGAGTCGTCCGCGGATCTCGTCGAGACAGAGCATCCCCCGGACGGCGTCGGCGCCGGAGCGTCCCGCGAGCTGCGCCGCCGCGACGGGCACGGCGTAGAAGTCGTTGTGTCCGAACTCCCCGGCCGTGTGACCGAGCGTCGGATTGAAGCCGAAGTTCGTGCCGTTGGAGTCCCATTCGCGGACCGCGGCACAGTTCGCGACGATCGCCTTCTCGGGCGCGACGGGCGCCTTCGAACCGAACACCGGCACGCCCCCCTCGCGCGGGTAGGTCAGCGCCTCGTCGCGGAGCACGGTCGGCGCGTTCGTGCGCAGCGCGAGCGCCGACAGGCCGCACAGGACGGAATCGGTGAAGAACAGCACCGTGCGATCGAGCACGGACGCATCCGGTTCGCCGACGCGGCCGCTCATGAACTCGACGGCGAATGTGCCGATGCCGAGCGCCTGGTTCGAGGTGCGGGGGAGGGTCGTCGAGGTGGCGGAAGTCGTGGAGGCCATCGCGGTCACGGTCCTTTTCGGGGTGGGAGAGGCGGAACGGGTGGAACGAACGGGGGCGCGGAGCGCGGCCATCAGAGGTGTCGGAGCACTTCGTCGACCTCGCCGGCGCTGCCCATCACGACGCTCGTGCGCTCGTGGAGGTCGGTGGGCGCGATGTCGAGGATCCGGTCCCGTCCGGCACAGGCGCGCCCGCCCGCCTGTTCCATGATCCACGCCATCGGGTTCGCCTCGTACATGAGCCGCAGCTTGCCGCCGGCATGGGTGCCGGTCGGCGGATACAGGAACACGCCGCCCTTGAGCAGCGTGCGGTGGACGTCGGCGACCATGGAGCCGATGTAGCGGCTCGAGTAGCCGTTCGCGTGGGCGAAGTCGAGGTAGTCGCGGTAGCCCTTCGGGAACGAGTCGCGGTACGCCTCGTTGACCGAGTAGATCTTCGAGCGTTCCGGCATGCGGATCTTGCTCGCGACGCGCACGAACGCGCCGATCGACTGGTCGAGCACGAACATGTTCACGCCGTTGCCGGTCGTGAGCACGAAGACGACGGACGAGCCGTAGAGGATGTACCCGGCCGCCTTCTGGCGCACGCCCGGCTGGAGGTACGACGACTGCACCGGCCCGCTGTCGACCTGGAGGATGCTGAAGATCGTGCCGACGCCGACGGAGTAGTCGACGTTCGACGACCCGTCGAGCGGGTCGAAGAGCACCGCGTACCGTCCGCCCGCGCCGCGGCTCCGCAGCACCACCGGCGCATCGTCCTCCTCGGACGCCAGCACGGCGACGTTCGCGCGATCACCGAGACAGCGGAGGATGATCTCGTTGGAGATGACGTCGAGCTTCTGCTGCGCCTCGCCGTGAATGTTGCGGTCGCCGTGATCGCCGAGCACGTTCTCGATCCGGGCCCGACGCACCTTGTTCGCGATGGTCTTCGCGGCCAGCGAGATCGCCGACAACAGCCAGGAGAAGTCGCCGGTCGCGCCGGGATGGGCCTTCTCCTCGGCGAGGATGTGCGTCTGCAGCGAGAGCAGGTTGTCGGTCGTGAAACGAGGCTGGAGATGCTCGGTCTCAGTCATGACGACGACCTGCCAGGGGTGCGGCGACGCGTTCGTGCTCGGTGCACACGCCGCATGAAAATCCGATACGATTCCGACTCGCCCGTCGCGACGGAAGGACCCGTCGGTCCCTCGGGTTCCCGCCCCCGGATGCCTCGGGTTCCCCGGGGATCGACCCGGGATCGCGAGTGCGCCCGACGGACACGTTGACGACGGATTGTACAGAAAACCGCTCCCCCGTGCCGCCGATCGCAGCCGATCGCGGGCACCTCGATCGACCCCCATCCCGTCGCCGACCCGCGCGACGTCACCCGGAGGACCCGTGATGTCCAAGCCCGTCATTCTCGCCGCCCGTCGCACGCCCGTCGGTCGATTCTTCGGCGGCCTGAGCACCGTCGCCAGCCCGCAACTCGGCGCGTACGCCATCGCGGCCGCGCTCGACGCCGTCCCCGGCGCCCGCGATCGCGTCGACGAGTGCATCATGGGCTGCGTGCTCCAGGCCGGACTCGGCCAGAACCCGGCGCGACAGGCCGGGCTCAAGGCGGGTCTGCCCGACACGCTCAGCGCCCAGACGATCAACAAGGTCTGCGGCTCCGGTCTCCAGGCGGTGATGCTCGCGTCGCAGGCGATCCGGGCAGGTGACGCGTCCGTCGTCGTCGCCGGCGGCATGGAGAACATGACCGCCGCGCCCCACTACGCGACCCTCCGGTTCGGCGCGAAGTTCGGACCCGTCGAGTTCCGGGACCACATGCAGTACGACGGCCTGACCTGCGCGTTCGAGGGCTGGGGCATGACGAACGCGGCGGACCACATCGCCCGCGCCCACGACGTCCCGCGCACCGAGCAGGACCGCTTCAGCGCCCAGAGCCACCAGCGCGCCGCCGCCGCGACCGCCGCCGGCTGGTTCGCCGCCGAGATCGTCCCGCTCACCGGCGAACAGGTCGGCAACCGCAAGGCGCCCGGTCCCGAGGGCGGCGTCGTCGCCGACGAGGGCATTCGCGCCGACACGACCGCCGAGACGCTTGCGAAACTCCGCACCGTGCCCGGACACGACACGATCACCGCCGGCAACGCGTCGCAGATCTCCGACGGCGGGGCGGCGATCGTGGTCGCTTCCGAAGCCGCGGCGTCCGAACTCGGTGCCCCGCCGCTCGCCCGCATCATCGGCAGCCACACCTCCGGCGTCGCGCCGAAGGAGATCTTTCACGCGCCGGCGATCGGCATCGCGGCGTTGCTCGAACGTCACAACCTGACGGTCGCGGACATCGATCTCTTCGAACTCAACGAGGCGTTCGCCGCCCAGGCCCTCGCGAACATCAAGGTGCTCGGCATTCCCGAGAGCAAGCTCAACGTCGCCGGCGGCGGCATCGCGATCGGACACCCGATCGGCGCGTCCGGCGCCCGCGTCCTCACGACGCTCGTCCACCAGCTCATCCGCGTCGGCGGCACGCGCGGCATCGTGAGTCTCTGTCTCGGCGGCGGCAACTCGGTGAGCATGCTGATCGAGCGCCCGTAGCGACGACGACCATATC
>JAGQOI010000119.1 GCA_020427625.1 Phycisphaerales bacterium
CGGTTCGTGCGGGGATTCCCGCTTGGTTTTCCCCGCTGATTTCCCGATAATCGGGAGGTCTCGTCCGGTGCTGCTCGTGACCGACCCGCCTTGAGCGGCCGGGCGCGACGCAGGCCGATCCGGAGCGAGGCCGGGCCGATTCGAGTCCGGGGGGACTCGCGCGGCGACATGAGCCGCGGTCGGCATGGTGTCCGTTTCACATTCTCATGGACTCGAAGAGGGATTCACACATGATGCTTCGCAAGACTCTGGTCGCGGCGATGGGCCTGCTGCTCGCGGCGGCCGCGGCGTCGGCTCAGCAGAACAAGTTGGCGGTCGGTTCGAAGGCGCCCGAGCTCACCATCCAGACCTGGGTGAAGGGCAAGGAAGTCAAGACCTTCGAGCCGGGCAAGACGTACGTCGTCGAGTTCTGGGCGACGTGGTGCGCGCCGTGCCGCAAGTCGATCCCGCACATGACCGAGCTTCAGAAGAAGTACGGCTCCAAGCTCACGATCATCGGTGTGAGCACCGAGAAGGTCGACGAGGTCCGCCCGTTCGTGCAGAAGCAGGGCAAGGGCATGGAGTACACGGTCGCGGTCGACGAACGCAATGCGACGGACCGCGCGTGGATGAAGGCCGCGGGCCAGGGCGGCATTCCGTGCGCATTCATCGTCGGACCCGACGGCATCATCCAGTTCATCGGGCATCCGCTCGATCCGAAGTTCGAAGACATCATCGGTCGCGTCATCAAGGGGCGCTACAACTCGAAGCTCGTCGAGGCGGCGGCGCCGGCGCTCCGGTCGATCGACAGCGCCCGCGCGGTGAAGAACTGGAAGATCGCCGAGTCCCAGATGGACGAGCTCATCGCCCATGACAAGTCCATCTTCTCCGACGTCGCCCTGAGCAAGTTCGAGATGCTCGTCGTCGATCAGAACTCGCCCAAGGCCGGATACGCCTACGCCGAGCAGCTCCTCGCCATGTACAGCGACGATGCGCTCTTCCTCGACGAACTCGCGACGAAGATCGCCTCCGACCCGAAGATCAAGCCCGAGAATCGCGACATGGCCGTCGCCATGCGAGCCGCGGAAGCCATTCAGAAGGTCCCCGGACACAATCCGTCCCGGGCCCTCGCCGTCAAGGCGATGGTGAACTTCCACGCGGGCAACTACCGCGAGGCCGTCTCCCAGCAGACCGAGGCCTACTTCAAGGCCGACGCCGCCGAGAAGGCCGAGTACAAGCGAACCCTCGAACGCTACCAGGCCGCCGCGACTCGCGCCGGCGTCTGACCCGAGCCGAAGCTCCGCAGCATCAGGGCGGCACCTCCACGGGCCGCAGCCAGTCGAATCCATCACGCGGCTCCCGCTCCGGCGGGAGCCGCGGTCGTTCCCCGGCCTCGCCGCCCCGCCTCGCCCGCGCCCCGCCTCGCCCCCGGCGTCCCCCGGCCGCCGCCACGGCCCGGACGGGCGTCGAACTCGGCGTCTTCCGGCACCGCGCGGCCGCGACCGCGGGTCGCGCGGTATCCTTGCCGCATGGTCGCCCGCACCCTCATCACGAATCCGACGCGTCGTCCGCTCGTCGCGCCCTCCATCCTCTCGGCGGACTTCGCCCGACTCGGCGACGAGGTCCGTGCGACCCTCGACGCCGGCGCCGACCTCATGCATCTCGACGTCATGGACGGACACTTCGTGCCCAACCTCACCATGGGTCCCGCGCTGTGCGCCTCGCTGCGCCGGGCGCTCCCCGAGGTCGTGCTCGATGTGCACCTCATGGTCGATGATCCGGCCCGGTTCGTCGCGCCCTTCGCCGCCGCCGGCGCCGACCACCTCACGTTCCACATCGAGGCGGTTCCGGAGCCGGCCGCCCTCGTTCGCGAGATCCATGACGCCGGCCTGACCGCCGGGCTCGCCATCAATCCGCCGACCGACGTCCGAGCCGTCCTGCCGCACCTCGACGCGGTCGATCTGGTGCTCGTGATGAGCGTCAACCCCGGGTTCTCCGGTCAGGCGTTCATCCCCGAGGTGCTCGACAAGGTCCGCGCCGTCGCGCCGCGCCTGCGGGACGATCAGCGCCTCGAGATGGACGGCGGCGTGAACGCCCGCACCGTCGAGGCCTGCCGCGCGGCCGGGTGCGACCTCATCGTCGCCGCGTCCGCGATCTTCGGCACGACGGACTATCGCGCCGCCATCGACACGCTGCGCGGGCGACCCATCTCCGTGGAGACCACCTGAATGCCGGTTCGCCGCGCGGCCTTCACCCTCGTGCTCATTCGTGCGGGCGAGACGTCGTGGGAGCAGGACGGTCGACTGCTCGGACGCGCCGACCTGCCGCTGTCCGACCGCGGACGCGCCGCGGTCGTCGC
>JAGQOI010000120.1 GCA_020427625.1 Phycisphaerales bacterium
CCGGGCGTCGGCGGCGGCATCATCATCGGCTCGCCTCCACCGGGCTTCCGTTTGATCTGGAGCGGTGGTTCATGGTACGATTCCCCGTTCCGAGCCCGGTCGCGTACGGCCGCGCTCGCTCACTCTCCTGCAGACGATGGACATCAGACCCATGGCTGACGCGACTGTCGCGACCGAGTCGACGGAAACGACGGATGAGTTCGTCAACACCGTGGTGATCGAGGACGCCGGCCCGGCGAAGAAGCGGCTCACGATCACGATCCCGCCGGAGGCGATCGCGGAGAAGATCGAGGACTCGATCGGCACGCTGGGGTCGGAGGCGTCGGTCCCGGGGTTCCGTCGCGGCAAGGCGCCGCGCGCCCTGCTCGAGCGGCGCTTCGGCAAGGCCGTGCGGAACGAGACGAAGAACCAGCTCGTCGCCGACGCCTACGCCAAGGCGCTGGAGGCGCACAGCCTGCGTCCGGTCGGCAATCCCGAGCCGGTGGAGTCGCTGGACGAGATCGAGCTGAAGGAAGGGGAGGCGCTGACCTTCTCGGTCGACGTCGAGATCGTGCCGACGTTCGAGTTCCCCGCCCTCGAGGGCGTGAAGATCCGCAAGCCCATCGTCGACATCACCGGCGAGCACATCGACGCCGAGATCGAGAGCCAGCTCTTCCGCGCCGGCACGCCGGAGCCGCGCGAATCGGGCTTCGTCGAGAACGACCGTCTCGTCGGCCGTCTCGCGGTGACCCGCAACGATGAGGACGCGCCCTTCTTCGTCGAGGAGAACGGCATCGTCGTCGTGCCGCCGGACGAGGACGGCGGTCGCGGCCCGATCGTCGGCCTCATGATCGACGACCTCGGCCCGCGCCTCAAGGAGGCAAAGGTCGGCGACACCATCACGATCGAGACGACGGGTCCCGACGCGCACGAGCGCGGGGATCTTCGCGGGCAGAAGCTCACCATCGTCTTCGCCGTCCGCGAGGGCGTGCACGTGATTCCCGCGACCCCCGAAGAGATCGTCGAACGCTTCGGACTCGGCTCCGTCGAGAACCTCCGCGAGCAGGTCCGCATGAGCCTCGAGCATCGGCGCGACCAGGAACAGCGGACCGCGATGCGCGAGCAGATCCACGAGTACCTCCTCGAGCACATCGACTTCGAACTGCCCGAGAAGGCCTCGGAGGCGCAGGTCTCCCGAACCATGGAACGCCAGCGTCTCGAACTGCTGTACCGCGGACGATCCGCCGAGCAGGTCGAGGCGGCCGTCGCCCAGGCCCGCGAGTCGTCCGAGGCCCGCATCCGCGAACGACTCAAGCTCCAGTTCATCCTGTTCCGACTCGGTGATCATTTCGACATCGGCGTCGACGAGCAGGAACTCAACGGCGCGGTCGCGATGATGGCGGCCCAGCACAACACCAGGCCGGCGAAGCTCAAGGCCGACCTCGCCAAGGCCGGACGACTCGGCGAACTCGCCAGCCAGATCCGTGAGCACAAGGCCGTGGACCGCGTCGTCGAGAAGGCCGACATCACCGACGTCTCCGCCGAGGAATGGAACGCGGAGTTCGCCGCGAAACAGGAAGCGGGAGACGGCGCGGGCGCGAAGAAGAAGCCGAGCGCCAAGAAGACCGGGTCCAAGAAGACCACGACGAAGAAGAAGACGCAGTCCAAGGCCTGAGACGAGCCCGAGACCGGGTCCGACGATCGTCGCCGCACGCGCGACGCATGAGCGGCCGTTCCCCTGACGGAACCGAACCGTGATCGCACCGGTGCCTGTCCAGTTCGTGACGACGCTCCTTGCCGCGACGCCGATCGGCGACATCCTCGTCTGGGCCGGCGCGCTCGTCGCCATCGTCATCGTCGGCGGCATCGTGATCTTCCAGCTCCGACAGTACCTCCGCTCCGAAGGCTCGACGTCGACGCCCGGGTTCACCCTGCAGAACCTGCGCGATCTGCACGCGGCCGGTGAGCTGACGGACGACGAGTACGAGACCGCCCGGACCGCGCTCATCGCCGCGCTCCGACCCCCGCCCAAACCGGTCGAATCGCCCGCCGACGACCCCGAACCGCCGACGCCGGCCGCGCCCGGCTGACCCGCCGGAAACGTCGCGCCTGCATCGATCCGCGCCGATCCTCCGATAACCGGACGGGTGCAGTTTCTGCGATGACCCGTTTAGACGCCGCGCGGGTGAACCGATACACTACCGGGATGCCGCCTGGCGTCCGTGCATCCCCACCGGCCATCGTGCCGCACGGATACCCCGAGGAAGACATGAGCAAGAAGCAGCGAATCGGAACGGCGTCCCCACCCGTGCCTGCGAACGATGCGGGCGGTGGCGGACGACGGGGGTCTCGTGGCGGCGACGGCGGTCGCGGCGACTTCGGCGATGGAGGCGGCCCGGGCGGCGGGGGTCCCGGCAGCGGAGGCTCGTCGGGCGGCGGGGGCTCGGGCGGCGGCGACGGCGGATTCCGCGGCCGCAAG
>JAGQOI010000121.1 GCA_020427625.1 Phycisphaerales bacterium
CGTCGACCCGGCGACGCCCGGACGTCCGCAGCCCTACTTCGCGATGGAGTACGTCCCGCACGCGACCACCCTCCTCGACTTCGCCCGCGAACATCCCGTGCGACGACGGATCGAACTGTTCCTGGACGTCTGCGACGCGGTGCATCACGGTCATCAGCGCGGCGTCCTGCACCGCGACCTCAAGCCCTCGAACATCCTCATCGACGCCGACGCGCCGGAGGCGCGACCGAAGGTCATCGACTTCGGCGTCGCCCGCTGCACCGATGCCGACCTCACGATCCCGCGGACCGACGCGGGCCTGCTCGTCGGCACGCTGCGGTACATGAGCCCCGAACAGACCCGTGCCGCGCCGGACGAACTCGACGTCCGCAGCGACGTCTACACGCTCGGCGTCGTCCTGCACGAACTGCTGCTCGGCGCCATGCCGTACGACGTCGCCGATCGCCCGCTCACCGAGGTCGCCCGGATCATCCAGGAGCAGTCGCCGGCGCGTCCGATGGGCGGCGGCGCGCTGCCTCGCGATCTCGACACGATCATCCGCACCGCGCTCGAGAAGGACCCCGATCGGCGCTATGCGTCGGTCTCGGCGCTGGCGGCCGACCTGCGGCGGTTCCTCGCCCGCGAGCCGATCGCGGCCCGTCCGCCGCGCCTCGGATACGTCGCGTGGATGTTCGCCCGCCGTCACACGGCGATCGTCCTCTCGGTCGTGATCATCGCGATCGTGCTGGTCGCGGCGAGCGCGGTGAGCGTGCGGGCGGCGATTCGCGCGCGCCGATCCGCGGACGCCGAGCGCCAGCAGCGCCTCGTCGCCGAGCAGGTCTCCGGCTTCCTGCACGGCATGCTCGATCTCTCGTCGCCGCACCTCGCGCTCGGACGCGAGGTGACGGTCCGCGAACTGCTCGACGAAGCGGCGCTGGTGGCGGAGACCGAACTCGCGACCTCGCCCGCCGCCGCCCGCGACGTGATGATCACGCTCGGACGCGCATACCGCAGTCTCGGCGCCTACGAGGACGCGCAGCGCCTGCTCGAACACGCCATCGCGCTGCACGCGACGCTCGACCCCGACGACGCCGTCCGGGCCGACGCGCTGGCGAACCTCGGCAACGTCCTCGTGCTTCGCGGCCGGTACGCCGAGGCCGGTCCGTACCTCGACGACGCCGTCGAGATCGGCCGGCGTCTCGAATCCGACGATCCCGCGCCGCTCATCGAGGCGCTGCTCGGCGCCGCGGAACTGGACCGCCTGACGGCGCGATCGGACGAAGCGATTGCCCACCTCGACGACGCCGAACGGGCCATCCTTCGACTCGCGACGGATCACTCGCGGCTCATCGAGGTCACCGGCGCCCGCGGCCTGATCGCCTACAACGAGCGCCGCCTCGACGACGCCCGCATCGAACTCCAGCGCGCGGCCGACCTGGCTCGCGCCTCCCTGCCGCCGCAGCACCCCGCCATCGCCGGCGCGCTCACCAACCTCGGCAACGTGCTGTTCGACCTCGGCGACTTCGACGATGCCGCGTCCGCCTGGAACGATGCCCTCGCGATCCAGACCGTGCTCACCGACGGCGACCATCCCCGCATCGCGACGCTGCTCAACAACCTGGCGCTCCTGCACGCCCAGCGCGGCGATCACGAGGAATCCCAGCGCCTCTTCGACGAGTGCCTCGCGGTCCGCCGCCGTCGACTCGGTGATGATCATCCCGACGTCGTCGGGACGCTCGCCCGCAAGGGCTGGCTGCTCGTCGATCACGGCGACATCGCCGCCGGACGCGCCTGTCTCGAGGAGGCGGTCGCCGTGGGGCGTCCGACCGTGCCCGAAGCCGACTTCGCCTACATCCTCGGTCAACTCGCGTTCGCCGCGATGTCCGACCACGACCTCGAAACCGCCGAACGCGCCGTCGCCGAAGCCGTCGACATCCAGCGCCGCATCCTGCCCGCACGACACCCCCGACTCGCGCAGAACCTCGCGCTCACGGCGACCATCCGCCTCAAGGCCGCGCGACCCGAGGCGGCCGAGATCGCGGCCAGGGAGTCGCTCGCCATCCGCATCGCAGCGATGCCCGACCACTGGCTCACCGCCAACAGCACGAGCGTGCTCGGCGAATGTCTGCTCGCCCGTGGGCGCCTCGACGAGGCCGAACCGCTCCTGCTCGACGCCGACGCGCGTCTCCGCGCCGCCCTCGGACCGACCCACCCGCGCCGCCTCGAATCGGTGCGACGGATCGTGGCGCTGTATGACGCCCGACGCGACGACGCCGCCGCCGCGCACTGGCGCGACGCCCTGCCCGATGACGGCTCGCGGTAGAATCGCGTCCCACATGACGGATTTCGACGCGCCGCTTCACGACCTGCCGGACCCGCTGCCGATTCCGCGCCTCGCGGCGCCGTTCGACGTCATGATCCGTCCGCCGGGTTCGAAGAGCATCACCAACCGCGCATACCTCCTCGCCGCCCTCGCCGACGGCGAATCCCGCATCACCCGCCCGCTCCGGTCGCACGACTGCGATCTCC
>JAGQOI010000122.1 GCA_020427625.1 Phycisphaerales bacterium
CATCTTCACGACCTCGGCGATCTTCTCGTCGGTGATCGTCCGCCGGGCGCCGGGACGCGGCTTGTCACGAAGCGCCGCCAGCCGATCGGCCAGGAACCGGCTGCGCCACTTCAGAACCGTCTGCTCGCGCATGTCCAGCTTCCGGCCGATCTGCGCATAGGTCAGCCCCTGCTCGTCCAGCAGGATGACCCGGCACCGATCCGCCAACGCACGCGGCGTCCGCGGGCGACGCACCAGCGTCTTCCGCTCGACATCGGTCAGGTTCAACGGTGTCCGCATGCCCATCGCTCGACTCCAGAATACCCCGGAGTCGATCCGCACGGATGCGCGAATCGGTTGCGCCATTTACGATGTCAGGACACTCTAGGGGCCGTTGGCTTTGATTCGTTGGTCAGCCCAGATGTCATTAGGAGGGGGGCACCCCGTGAGGCCGATGTCCGCCCGGGGTGACCTTGCCACGCAGTTCTGCTGGATTGGTGCACAGTCGGTACTTCATCGACTTCTTAAGAATAGGAGGAAAGAGATCGGCCGGGGCACACCCAGAGCCTCGCACGGACGAACCGAAAGGGACCTCTTGGTGGAGTCGAGCGCACGCCGCGCGGATACGCTCCAGTAGCTGCATCAACGGCACCTCGAAGACATCCACGTTCTTCCCGTGCTGTCGGGCAATGTCCCTCCAACGGATAGCGTCTTCTGCGACCTTCCAGACGTACTGCGCCTGTCCCCGAACTCGACCGGGAGACGGTGTGCTGCCATTTCCCCCTGCGCGACGGCGTGAACAGTCCGAGCCTCCTGACGGCCGCGCTCGAGACGACCGCGTCGTTCATCCGCAGCGGAATCCCGACGCTGATCTGCTGCAGCACGGGCATGGCTACTTGAGTTCGGGCAGGGCGGCTTCGAGACGCTCCAGGCAGGCGGCGAGATGACGCGGACTGCCCTCCGACCGAATGTACTTCGGCGCCGCCGCGGCATAGAGCGCGCGCCGGATCGTCGCCAGGCGCGGGTACAATTCGTCCACCGGCAGACCGAGCTCCTTCCGGGCCTTCGCGATCAGACGCACCGGCTTGTTCGTCGCGAGACGCTCGGCGCGAGCCCAGAGCTGACGCTCGACGTACACGGCGTCCTCGACCCAGTGACCGGCCCGAACCTCCGCGAAGTCGATCAGCGTCACCGGACCGGCGTCCATGCTCTCGCGGCTCATCGCGTTGGCGAAGTGCAGGTCGCCGTGGATCCACTCCGTGATCGGACGGGAGCGCCACTCCCGCACGACGCGATCGGCGACCTTGCCGAGCGACTTGAGGGTCCCGGTCCACCGCTGCTCGTCGTGGATGCGGTTCACCTTGACGCTCTTGGCCGCCTCCTCGAGGATCTCGTCCCAGGGCTCCGCGATCGGGACCCGATCGACCTCGTAGGGCTGCGCCGCCGCGCTGAACCGGGCCGCGGCATCGGCGAGCCGGGGGATGTGATCGTCGTGCCACCGCGTCCCCAGCGGACCGTGGGGGAGGCCCTCGATGACGACCCAGGCGATGTCGTACCCGGCGAGCGTGTCGCCGGATGCGAACAGGCGCGGCACGATGGGGCTCGGATCGTCGTCCGGGCTCTGCAACTGCCGGGTCCAGCGGAGTTCGCGTTCGACGACGGGGAATTTCAGGATGACGCCGCATTCGGTGCCGTCGTCGTGTCGCCACGTCGCGGTCGCGGTCGCGGCGCCGCCCCGCTGCCAGTCCGTGCGGAACCAGGCGGGATCATGGAGGCATCCGCGGCACTCCTCGACGAGTTGGGGAAGGATGGCGGCGGCGAGGAGGTTGGGCTCCTGACCGCCGCGGACGTCGAGTTCCGTGCTCATGGATGCAGCGCCTGTGACGCGATGCTCATGTTCAGAGCCTACGTCGAAAGCCATCGCGACTCAAGAGACGGTGCGACCGAAGGCGCCGGTTCTTGCCGACATCGGGCGACCTCGATACCGTCGCCGGACATGCCGCGAGGCTATGACATGCTGGTGGTCGATCTCGACGGCACGCTGCTTGATCGTGAAGGACGGGTGTCCGTCCGCAACGAGGCGGCGCTCCGCGACGCCCGCGCCGACGGCATGGTGGTCTCCGTCGCGACCGGCCGCGCGCCGTCGGAGGCGCGATCGATCCTCCGGGGCATCGGGTACTCCGGTCCGCTCATCGCGGCCGGCGGCGCCCAGCTCGTCGACGCGGCGACGGGTCGGACGCTCCGTCGGGATCCGATCACCCTGGACGTGGTGCACGACGTCGCGGCCCGCCTCATCGAGCACCGGCATCGCGCGCTCGTCCTGAAGGACGAGTGCCGGACGGGCTATCACTA
>JAGQOI010000123.1 GCA_020427625.1 Phycisphaerales bacterium
AGATGCCGCCGCCGCCGTCGATGGTGAACCAGTCGACGTCGTACGTGCCGCCGCTCGGCGCGATGGCGGACGCGGCGACCGCGGTGGTGAGCACGGTGACGACCGCGCCGAGACAGGCTGCGGTTCGACGCCGGGGGGCGGGGATGCTGGTGGGTGCTGAGGTGTTCATCGGGACCAATCTCCGTCGTGCTGATGATCGTACCGGGAAGACGCGTCGGGTCTCCCGCAAAACCGACGCGTCTTCTCCCGAGGAGGCACGATTTCCCGCCATGCCCGGCCCGAACACGATGCCGATGCCAAATGACGCCGTCGCGGACGTGAGGAGCGGCGCGGTCCCCCTTCTCGGACCGAGCCGCCGCGCCGTCACGCCTCGAGCGATCGGACGCTCCGGTTTCCCGAGGCAATCAGCGATCGGTCTCGATATGATGAGAATCGGTGGGGCGACGAGCGGCGGATTCGTGGACATGGCCGGTGACGACGCAACCCAGTTGCTGCAGGACCTGAGCGCCGGCGACGGCGAGGCGGTCGACCGTCTGCTGCCCCTCGTCTATGACGAACTGCACCGGCTCGCCGGACAGCATCTGCGTCGGGAGCGTCGGGACCACACCCTCCAGCCGACCGCCCTCGTCCACGAGGCGTACCTGCGGCTCATCGACCAGACCCGGGTGCAGTGGCAGAATCGCGCGCATTTCATGGCGGTCGCGTCCCAGGCGATCCGGCGCATCCTCGTCGACCATGCCCGCTCGAAGGGTCGCAAGAAGCGTGGCGGTGACCGGCAGCGGATCGCCCTCGACCAGGCCGCGATCGTCGGCGGCACGGACGACTCGATGCTCGTCGACCTCGACGAGGCGCTCGTGCGCCTCGCGACCGAGCATCCGGAGAAGGTCCGCGTCGTGGAGATGCGCTTCTTCGGCGGCCTGCCTGTCGCCGAGGTCGCCGAGGTGCTCGGCGTCACGACCCGCACCGTCGAACGCTACTGGCAGTTCGCCCGCGCCTGGCTCTACCGCGAACTCGCCGAACCCTCGGAGGAGTCGTCGTCACCATGACCGCGCCGATCCCGTCCGTCGATGATCTGTTCGCCGACGCCCTGGATCTCGACCCGGCCGCGCGGGCGGCGTTCATCGACGCGCAGTGCGCCGATCGTCCCGAGGTCGCACGCGAACTGCGGTCGTTGCTCGGCTCGCACGAGGCGGCCGCGGAATTCCTGCACGACCGGCCGGCCGGCCCCACCGTGGGCGACCTTCAGCCCTCGATTCCCGACGAGAACATCGGACGACGGCTCGGCGTGTACCGGCTCGTGGAACGGCTGGGCGTCGGCGGCATGGGTTCGGTGTACCTCGCCGAGCGTGACGACGAGGAGTTCGAGAAGCGCGTCGCCGTGAAACTCATCCGCCGCGGGATGGACACCGCCGAGGTGCTGGCGCGGTTCCGCACGGAGCGCCAGGTGCTCGCGGCCCTGGAGCATCCGAACATCGCGCGGCTCATCGACGGCGGCGCGACGCCCGACGGCCTGCCCTACCTCGTCATGGAGTACGTCGAGGGCCGTCCCCTCGACCGCTGCTGCGACGAGGACAACCTGACCATCCCGCAGCGCCTCGGCCTGTTCCTCCAGGTCTGCGGCGCCGTGCAGCACGCGCATCAGAACCTTGTCGTCCACCGCGATCTGAAACCGGGCAACATCCTCGTCACCGACCGCGGCGCCGTGAAACTGCTCGACTTCGGCATCGCCAAGGTCATCGACGGCGCGGCGAACGAACTCAACCCGACCCACACCGGGTCGCAGATGCTCACGCCCCCGTACGCGAGTCCCGAACAGGTGCGCGGGCTGCCGATCTCGACCGCGAGCGACGTCTACTCCCTCGGCGTCGTGCTTTTCGAACTGCTCACCGGCCTGCGCCCGTACGACGTCGGTTCCGGAAGTCGCGCCGAAGTCGAGAAGATCATCTGCGAGGCGCCGCCGCGACGACCGAGCGACGTCGTCGACCCGTCCACCACCCGGACCGCCGATCCCGCCGCCCGCACCCGGGCCAGCACCGTCGCCCATCAGCGCGGCGTCGACACGCGGCGGCTCCGACAGCGCCTCGCCGGCGACCTCGACACCATCATCCTCATGGCCCTGCGGAAGGAGCCCGAACGACGGTACCGCTCGGTCGGGCAGTTCGCGGACGACATCGACCGCTACCTGCGCGGCCTGCCGGTCGCGGCGCGCCCGGACACGATCGGGTACCGCACCCGCAAGTTCGTCCGGCGCAATCGCATCCTCGTCGCGGGCGTCGCCGCGACGATGATCGCGCTGTCGCTCGGCATCGCGGGCACGACGACGGCCTGGTCCCGCGCCCGGGAATCGGCATCGGAGGCGCGGGAGGCCGAGGGGTCGGCGCGACGCGATCGGCTCGTTGCCGAGCGGACGAGCGAGTTCCTCCAGAACATGCTCACGGCGGTGACGCCCGCGCGCGCCCGCGGCCGGGACGTCACGCTGTTTCGCGAACTCATCGACGACGCCGCGACCCGCGTGACGACGGAGCTCGCCGACGAGCCGGCGGTCGCGGCGACGGTGCATCTGACGATCGGGCGGACGTACCTCACGTTGTCCATGCTCGATGATGCGGAGGTTCATCTGACGGCCGCCCGGTCGATGGCGGAGGTCGTTCACGGCCCGCTCAGTCGCGAGGTCGCGGATGCGACGGCGCAGTTGTGCATGCTCGCCCGCGCACAGAGCGACGCGGCGCGGTCGGAGGCGTTGGCGCGGGAGACGCTGGCGATCCGCGAGGCCATTCTGCCGCCGGATCACTGGGAGATCGGTCACGCACTCATGCTCGTGGCGCGCTCGCGTCGGGATCGCGGCGAGTACCCGGATGCGATCGAGTGGTTCGGGCGCGCGACCGCCGTGCTCGACGTCGCGCCGGACGCCCCGGCGGACCTCATCGCGACGAACCTGCTCCACTACGGCGGCGCGCTCGTGGACATGCGCCGCGTCGACGAGGCCCGCCCGTTGCTCGAGGCGTCGTCCCGTCTGTTCGATGCCGTCAACGGACGCGATTCGCTCGAAGCGATCGACGCCCGCAAGACGCTCGCGTGGATGCACCGGCGCGACGGCGACTTCGAGACCGCGGCAGCGATGTATCGGGAGGTCCTCGACGGCAAGTTGCGCCTCGTCCCCGTCGGTCATCCCGACATCGCCAGCGCCCAGGAGGCGCTCGCGTCGACGCTGGAGGACCTGAAGCGCTACGACGAGGCCGAGCCGCTGTACCTCGCCGCGCGAGACACCTACCTCGCATCGTACGGGCGGGTCAGCCGCACGGTCGGAACGGCGATGAACAACCTCGGTCTGCTCTACTACCGCACGGGGCGCATCGACGAGGCCGAGGCCATGCTCCTCGAGGCGGTCGACATCTATCGCGCCGTGCTCGGTCCGGATCACATCTGGCTCTCGTTTCCGCTCGAAGGCCTCGTGACGATCTACGAGGAACGCGAGGCGTTCGACCTCGTCGAACCGCTCGCCGCCGACCTCCTGCGGATCCGCCAGGCCGTGATCGCGCCGGGAGATCGACTGCGCTGCGCCGCCGAAAGCGTGTGGGGCGCGCACCTCTCCCGCGAAGGACGGTACGACGAGGCGGAAACGCTCCTCGTCGAAGCCGCCGATTCGATGCTCGCCGCCGCCGAATCACCCCTCAGGACCGTGACCCGTCGCGCCGTCGAGCGGGCGGCGGATCACTTCGAGCGCACCGGCGACACCGATCGCGCGGCCGCGTACCGGGCCCGACTGATCGCGGACGGAAACTGAGTTTTCCCCTTGGCATGATCCGAACGGGTCAGTAGAGTATCTCACGCAGACTGATCCCTGAGAGGACGACGCTCGCCCACCCGCTCGCCGGACCGCATGACATCCCACGCCGGAGTGCTTCATTCCGGATGGGGGGAGGATCATGCCTTGCGGAGCGCATACGCAGTCTTCACCACGAATTGGCGTCTTCATCGGGCGGCGGCCGGTCTCGGCCTCGGCGTGCTGTGCGGTTCGGTCGCGGCGGCCGGCGTCTCGCTGCTGCCGGTCGACGACGGCGACCTCATCGCGACGAGTTTCTCGGGATTCAGCGGCGGGTTCGGTGACCCTCCGGACGTGACGACGCAGGTCGTCACCGTCGTGGACGTGCGCGTCCCCCCCGTCTCCGGACCGCCGCCCGTCCCGGGCGCGGCTTGGAACCCGCCGATGTTCTGGAACGCCGGCGCCGGGATCGACGAGTGGACGGCCGGGAACCTCGGACAGGTCTTCGGACTCGCCTACGACCTCGCGCCGGATCCCAACCTCTACGTCGCGGCGGGCACGAACCCGTACGGCGACATGACGCCGTACCCCTGGCCGCTCGGCGGCGTCGGGCCGGACGGGCCCGGCGCGATCTACCGCATCGACGGCGCCACCGGCCAGATCCAGTCGTTCGTCATCACGACGCCGACGGGCGGCGGCGGTCCGGGCACGAACCGGATGCCGACGAGCCGGCACGGGCTCGGCAACGTCTGCTACGACCGCGAGCACGACCAGTTGTTCGCGACGAACTTCGAGGACGGCCGCGTCTACCGCATCGACATGAGCGGCATCATCCTGAGCACGTACGATCCGTTTGCGCCGACGACCCCGGTCGCCGGCGCGTTCGCGCCGCGCGGCGAGCGTCCGTGGGCCGTGCAGGTTCACGACGGCCGCCTCTACTTCAGCGTCTGGCTGCGCGACACGACCTTCCAGTCCGAGCCGTGGCCGTCGTCGTGGGGACCGCCGAGCGGACTGCCCAACAACACGATCTGGTCGATCGCGCTCGACGGCAGCGGCGATTTTCTCGGCGCACCCGTGCTCGAGATCGTCGTCCCGCACCTGTCGACGCTCAACGGGTACCAGTACTCGAACCCCGTCTCCGACATCGCCTTCTCCGCTGCCGGCGACATGATGCTCGCCGAGCGCACGATGATCGGCGACTTCGGCATGATCGACGTCGGGCACCTCGCCCGGACGCTGGAGTACACGCCCGTCGGCACGACGTGGACGCCCAGCGGACTCACCTGGTTCCAGGGCAACCTCATCAACGGCGCCCTCAACGAGGCGGACAACGCCACCGGCGGCGTCGACTACGACTGCGATGGACGCGTGTGGTGCGGCGCCGACCAGATCGGAGCGGCCGGCTACGGCATCCAGGGCATCCCGCCCGGCGGCAACACGCTGGCGACGCGCATCTCCACGAGCTGGCTCATCGCCTGGCCCGTCAACCTCAAGGCCGTCATCGGCGACGTCGAGGTCTACCGCGACCGGTGCGACGGCGGGACCGGCTGCGAGGTGTTCTGTCCCGACATCGCACTGCCGGAACCGGAACCCTGTGGGGCGAGCACCAATCCCGGCTGCGCCGTGACGCCGCCGCTGTTCACCGACGTCGAGTGCGGCATGGAGATCTGCGGCACGGCCTGGGCCGAGAACGGGCAGCGCGACGAGGATTGGTACCGGCTGTTCCTGCCCGACACCGACGGAGATGCGCTTGCCGGCATCCGCGTCATGCTCGCCAGCGAGTTCCCCGGCGTCGTGCGCATCTACACGTCGAGTTGCCCGACTCCCTTCCTCTTCGCCGAAGCCGAGTCCGTCGACTGCGGGTACGGCACCGCCTTCGCCTGTCTCGATGCGCCGGGCGAGTACCTCATCGTCGTGACGCCGGAAACGCTCGGCGGCGGACCCGTGCTCTTCGGCCATCCCTGCGGCAGCGGGTCGAACGACTATCACCTCGTCGTCGAGTGCGTCGAGCCCTGCGGCGACGTTCGGCCCTGTGATCCCGCGACCGCCGGGCCGTGCGACATCCCGCACTCGACGCCCGGCTGCGACAACCCCGACTGCTGTGCCGCCGTGTGCGCCGTCGAGCCCTTCTGCTGCACGGTCGAATGGGATGCGCTGTGCGTCGCGCTGGCGCAGGACCTGTGCGGACACCCGTGCGACATCGAGTGCGACCAGTCCGTCGGCTCGCCCGAGGGCGAACCCTGCGGCGCGGATGTCAATCACGGTTGCGACGCCGATCCGCCGATCTTCACCGGCGCGCGATGTCATGTCACGTATTGCGGCACCGCGTGGGCCGAGAACGGTCAGCGCGACACCGACTGGTACCAGTTCGACGTGCCGGATGACGATCTCGACGGGTGGACGGAGATCCACGCGCGGCTCACGAGCGAGTTCCCCGGCGTCGTGCGGATCCACACGTTCGATTGCGCGAATCCGTTCGTGCACGATGCCGCGGAGTCCGACGCCTGCATGAGCGGCGAGGCCGTCGCGTGCGTTCCGGCGCCGGGCATCTACCTCGTGTCCGTCAAGCCCGAGACGTTCGGCGGCGGACCGGTGCTGTTCGGGATTCCGTGCGGCACGCAGAACGACTACATCCTCGACCTTCAGTGCGTCGACTGCACGGAACCGCCCGTCGGACCGTGCACGCCGCCGCCGCCGAGCATGGTCGCATGGTGGCAGTTCGACGAGGCGTCCGGACCGACCGCGGCCGAGGTCGTCAACGGCATCGACGGCACGCACGTGAACGGTCCGGTCGTCGTGCCGGGCATGGTGAATGCCGCGCTCGACTTCGACGGCGTCGACGACTTCGTGCGCGTGCCGGACCATCCGGCGATCAACTTCTCCGCGTCGTCGCCGAACACGAAGCGGGGCGACTTCTCCATCGACGCCTGGATCCGTCTCGATCAGTTCACGCGACTCCAGTACCCGATCGTCGACAAGCGCGACGACGCGCGAGGGTACTTCTTCCTCGTGCACGATGGCGTCCTGACGCTCGCGATCGCCGACGGCAGCGGGCAGACCTATCACTACGGCGGCGGGCTCGTGCCGATCGGCGTCGACGTGCACGTCGTCGTCACCGTCGATCGTGACGATCCGAACGGCATCACGTTCTACCAGGACGGCGCGGTCTCCGGATCCGGCGATCCGACGGGGCGGCCCGGCTCGCTCGTGAACGGCGCGGCGCTCCGGATCGGCGCGAGTCACTACACCAACGTGCCCGGCGACGGCGTCTCGTTCTTCGACGGCGTCATCGACGAGGTCGAGATCTTCAATCGCGTGCTCGGCGCGTCGGAGGTCGCCGCGCTGCACGGTGCCGGTCCGGCCGGCAAGTGTCGGCACTGCTGCTATGTCCCCTCGTGGAAGCCGTTCTGCGCGGGCGCGACGTCGGTGATCGTCGGCGTCGAGATCTGCAACAAGTCCGTCGACGTCCACACGTTCGAACTCACGATGGCGGGTCTGCCCGTCGCGTCGTACCCGGGCGGGACCATCGACGGTCCGACGGGCTTCACGTTCATCGATCCGTCGATCGTCACGCTCGGCCCGGGCGACTGCGCGGTCGTGCGCGTCCGCATCGATCGTCCGACCGACATGGTCGCGAACGGCGACACCGGCTGCTACGAGGCGTCCGTGACGAACCTCGACACCGGAGACGTCGTGACGTGCGTCGGTCGGGTCGTCGATCGCCGCAAGTGGTGCGCCGTCGCGATCGGACACGGCGGTGGCGCGATTCCGATGGCGGTCGCGACGCCCCGGGCGTTCGTGTTCCAGATCATCAATCACGCGCGTCCGATCGGCGTGTTCCACTATGCCGTGTACGCGATCGATCGCGACACCGGTCAGCCGAACGCGGTCGTGAGCCTCGACGGTCTGCCGCCCGGCAAGCCGGTGAGCGGATCGATCGACATCGCCGAAGGTGAGAGCGCCGAACTCGGGTTCGAGGCGGTCTACACGGACTACGAGCCGCTGCGCTCCACCGAGCTCATGCTGCTCGGCGATCTCGACGGCGACGGCGTCGCGACGGATCCGATGGAGCTGTTCCCGGTGACGTCGGTGCTCGAGCTGTCGAATCCCGCCGATCTGAACGGCGACGGCGTCGTCGGTCCCGCCGACCTCGCGATCCTGCTCAGTCAGTGGGGACCGTGCGAGGATCCCGGCAACTGCGTGTCGGACCTCGACGGCGACGGCCTCGTGGGCCCGGCGGATCTCGCCATCCTGCTCGCGTCGTGGGGCGGATGATCGATCGTTCAGGATGCTTTGACCCGCGGCCGCGGCGTGTCTTCGGACTGCCGCGGCCGTTTCGCATGTTTTGTGCACATCGGCGCGCCGGACCGTCCACGTCCGGTCTGTCTTGGGTGGACAGACAGGGTACGGCTCAACCACGCTCGCTTCCGGACGTGGGGAGACGTGTACGCGATCGATGACTCGTGAATCGGGAGCCGATGTCGTCCTTTCGAGGACGGTCGTGACGGTCGGGTCCAGCCCGTCACGGAGAACCGTCGGTCCTCACGGCTGATGCCGGGCGTTCCCGTACCATCAGCCGCCGGCGCACTGGAGACGTCTTTCGCTCGCCACCACCACCCTTATGACCCCCGCCTCCCCACGGGTCGGAGCGGGCCGTACCCTTGCGCCCTCCCGGAATCCTGTGAATCCGGGCAGTCTCGAAGGATCGCCCGGTCGTGACGAGGTTCCGGTACGAGAAAATCGGGCCTCGCGCATGGACCATCGCGCCCGGAGGGGTATCGTTCAGGACCCGGCCGTGCCGCACCCTCGGCGGACCCGCCGGACCCCGGAGAGATGAGATCGGCATGCTGCGCACGTGGACGAGTCGCCGGTGGCGCCCGATGTGGATCGGGCTGGTCGTGGTCGCGGCGGCCGGCGCCGCCCATGCCGGCGGCACCGCCGCGCCGTCGTTCCCGCGCCCCTTCGACGGCGTCCCGATCCCGCCCGACAATCGCTTCCACCGCATCCTCCCGGAGAGCGCGATCGACCTCTCGGGCGACTGCGACCGTCATCTCGACGTCGGCGGCTGTCCGCCGACCTCGCTCCCGGCCGCCCTGCCCGCGTCCTTTCTCGAATCGACCTTCGTGCCCTCTCCCGTCGGCATGACGATCGGGATGCCGTTCTTCGGTCAGTTCATCGCGCACGACCAGTCGTGGATGCGCGATGCCGCGGACTTCTGGCTCGTCGAGCCGTTCGTCTTCGCGGCCGGCGCGGACCAGGATGGGTTGTTCCACAACCGCAAGGCGCCGGGCTTCGATCTCGACCAGGTCTACGAGTTCGGTCCGGTGACGGGTCTCGGCCAGCCGGAGGGCGAGCACTGGTGGGACGAGTCGGGACTCCGGTTCCGCTTCGGCGTCTCACCGGTCACGGGTCGGCGCGACTTCCTCCGCAACGGTCAGAATCGCGCCCTCATGGGCGATCCGCGCGACGACGAGAACGGCGTCGTCGGGCAGATCCACCTCGCGTTCGCGACGCTGCACAATCGCATCGTCGACGAGGTCATCGTTCGCGACGGCATCGATCTCGACACGCTCGAGTTCGACAGCGACGCATGGTGGGCCGTGTTCAACGAGGCGCGCAACTTCACGATCTCCTACTACCAGGGCATCGTCGCCAACGAGTATGCGACGCTGCTCACGGGTCGGAGCCTGTTCGATGCCGCGTCGGCCCGGACGGAGCCGATCGGCCCGCTCGAGGACCCGTTCATTCCGCTCGAATTCGGCGCGGGCGTCTTCCGGCAGCACACGCTCATTCCGGACGTCATCCAGATCGGGCCGTCGCGGTTCGTGGCGCCGATCGATCCGGTCCTGCGTCACGGCCTTCCGTGGCCGTCCCTCTTCGGGTCCGGCGCGCCGCTCGCGTCGCGGTTCGATCTCGCCCATGCGCCGGCGTTGCGCGACATCGTCAACCTCGTCGTGCCCGGCAGCCCGATCCCGATCACGATGGATCTCGCGCAGGTGAACATCCTTCGCGGGCGCGAGATGCGCGTCCCCAGCGGCGAGGAGTACCTCGCCATGCTCATCACCGAACTCGGACACGCGCCGGACGTCGCGACGATCCGCGGCAAGACCGTGCTCACGCCGGTCACGGCGCGTCTCATCCTCGACGAACGCGCCGATGCCGACCTGCTCGCCGACCTCGACGGCGGCGACACCGATCTCCACGCCTACATCCTCGCCGAGGCGCAACTCAACGGCGGCGTGCTCGGGCCCGTCGGGCAGGACATCCTCGAACGCACGTGGATCGGCATTCTCCAGGCCGACGACTTCAGCATCCTCGGCGCGTCCGCCGCGCTGTACACGCCCGAACAACTCGCGGTCTTCCGCAGCGCGACGATGGACGGACTGCTCGAACGCATCCTGCGGCCGTCCGATCTCGACCGCGACGGCGTCACCAATCCCCACGACCTCGCGATGCTGCTCGCCGCCTGGGGACGGCCCGATCCGAACGCCGACCTCAACGGCGACGGAATCGTCGATCTCGGCGATCTCGCCCAGTTGCTGGACGAGTGGGGATTCTGAGCCGCCGGGCCCGATCGCCGGTTTGTGCTTGCCCCGGACGCGAGACCCCCGGACAATGCGATGATCACGCCCCGTGACGACCGTCGTCGCGGCCGGTCCGCCTACGCTGGGAGTGCTCATGAACCTGTCCATCTCTCGAC